>JAUXTZ010000149.1 GCA_030681095.1 Burkholderiales bacterium | reverse complement strand
GCGCGCTTAACCCGTCGGGGCCAATGGCGGTGGAGCCCAGGGCGATGTGCTCCTTCAAGCCGGCCACCCGCACTTCAAAAAATTCATCCAGATTGCCGCTGACGATGCAGATGAATTTCAGTCGCTCTAGCAGCGGTACGGCGGGGTCTTCGGCCTGAGCCAGCACGCGTTCGTTGAAGGCGAGGAGGCCGAGCTCTCGGTTGAGGAAATGTTCAGTGGTAGGAATGGTCATGGCGGACAGATTAGAAAATAAAGCTAGAATCGTTTATATCGCGATCAAAAGCCGGAACCAAAAAATACGACAATCGTGTGACAGAATCATGACAACCGAGATCGAACTCAAACTTACCCTGCTGCCTGGGCAGCTTGCCCACCTGAAACATCACCCGCTGCTGGCCAAAGCCGGCGCGGTGTTGCGCCGCCGCCTGGTGAGCGTGTATTTCGACACCCCCGAGTTGGAACTCATGCAAGCCCAAGCCGCCCTGCGCGTGCGCCGCGCGGGCGGGCGCTGGGTGCAGACAGTGAAAATCGGCGGCGGCTCGGCAGGCGGCCTGCATCAGCGGCCGGAGTGGGAAACCCCTGTGGCCGGCGCGGCGCCCGAGCCGGTGCGCTTTGATGCCCCGGCGGTTCAAACTCTGCTCACGCCCGCTCGGCTGGAGCGGCTGCGCCCGATTTTCGAAACGCAATTCTGGCGTACCGCCTGGACCGTGCCGGTAAGCGGGGGCGGCAGCATCGAAGTCGCCCTGGATCAGGGCTTCGTTAGCGGTGGAGGACGCAGCCAGCCGATTTGCGAAGTGGAGCTGGAGTTGAAATCCGGCAAACCGGTGGCGCTCTATGATCTGGCGCTGGCCTTGGCGGCGGATGTCGATCTATTTCCCGACCCGGTGAGCAAGGCGCAGCGCGGCTATGCTCTGTTCCAAAACCTGCCTTTGCAGCCGGTGCAAGCCGCGCCTATCGGCCTGAAACCGGGGATGCAGGTGACGGATGCTTTCGTGGCCGTGATGCAAAGCGGGCTGGGGCAATTCACCGCCAATCTGGCCGGCCTCATGCATGAAGCCGACCCCGAATACCTGCACCAAGCGCGTGTCGCTATTCGGCGGCTGCGTTCGGCGCTGACGGTGTTTGCTCCGGCTTTGCCCGGCTCGGTGCTGACGCCCTTGGGTGAGGAGTTGCACTGGCTCATGGGCGTGCTCGGCCCGGCGCGGGATTGGGACGTGTTCGCGACACAAACATTGCCCTCGCTGCTCGCCGCCAAACCCGATTCATCGCTGGCAAGCCTTGCCCGCGACGGCGAAACGCACCGCAGCGAAGCGCGCGCTGCCATGACGACGGCAGTGTCGTCGCGGCGGCTCACCCATTTGCTGCTGGAAGCCGGGCGGATGTTGCTGCTGCGCCCATGGGAGCAAGAGGATCAAGCGAAGGACTGCTCAGCCTGGCAAAGCGCCCCGGCCGCAACGTTGGCCGAGACGGTGCTGGAACGGCGTCATCGCCAGCTATTGCGGCGCGGCCAGCATTTCGCCCGACTGCCAGCCGCAGCGCGCCACCGCTTGCGCATCGCCGCCAAAAAACAACGCTACGCAGCAGAATTTTTCGCGGAACTCTACCCGCCCAAGTCGGCGCGCGCCTATATAAAAAATCTGGCTGCGTTGCAAGACGGCTTGGGTGCGCTCAACGACATGGCCGTGACCGGACGCCTGCTGGATGCGTTGCGCGGCAGCCGTGCAGCCCATCGCGCCTGGGCCTGTGGCCTGGTGCAAGGCTGGATGGAAAGCCGTGCCCAAGCAAGAATCGCCGAACTGGAACCCGCTTGGAGGGGCATGAAAAAAGCTCGGCCATTCTGGCGCAAGCCAACAAGAAACTGACCCTACGACTGTACCGAGAAGATCGCCGTATCCTTGATCACGGTACCCGCCAGAATGGCCGTCACATGGTTGTCACCTATTGGTCCTACCCTTTACCTTCCCATCTTTTTTCAGCCAGCCAGGGTCTAAATGGATTCCCAGCCTGCTATCGATACCTTCGCCGCGCTTGCCGACCTGGCGCGCGATGTGCAGACGCTGCGCGGCATGGTGCTGCGGGAACAGCGGCGCTTGTTGGAAGCGTGGCAGCCCTACCTGATTCAAAAAAATTTTCAACCGTCCGCAGCCAACCTTGCCGCCTATATTGCGCTGCGTCGCCATGATTTGCGCGAGCTTCAGACGCGTCTAAGCGCTTACGGTCTGTCCTCGCTCGGGAGAAGCGAGGCGCAGGTCATGCACAATCTCGATAACGTACTCCAAGCCATCAGAATGATGCTTGGCGAACAGCCCAGCCCGACGCGTGCGAAGCGCTTGGGGCAGCCAACGCTCGCCTGCACCCCGCTCGTCAACAACACCGAATGGCTACTGGGGCCGTCACCTTCGAATCGCACGGTGCGTATCATGGTGACCCTGCCCAGCCAGGCGGCTACTGACTATCTGTTTGTACGCGAATTGGTGGTGCGCGGCATGGACTGCGCGCGCATCAACTGTGCCCATGATGACCGCAACACTTGGGCCGGGATGGTGTCTCACGTGCGCCGGGCGGTGCAAGAAACCGGTCGGCCGTGTCGCGTCTTAATGGATCTCGCGGGTCCGCGAGTGCGTACTGGCGCGATCATCGCGGGGCCTGCCGTCTTGCACCTAAAACCGAAACGGGACATGCAGGGGCGTGTGATGCAACCGGCGCGGGTGATTCTAGACGGCAGCGGAGCGCCGGGCCGCCCGGCGGAGCGCGATGCGCTGGGACGACAGATACCGGCGCGCGTGGCGGTCGCGCCGGATTGGGTAGCGCGGCTTCAGACGGGTGACACGATCAAGGTCCTTGATTCGCGCGGCCACGAACGGGAAATGAAAGTACGCGTGCGAATATCGGAACTGGAAGTGCTGGCCGATGCCGAGGCCGGCATCTACATCACACCCGAGACGCCGCTCGCGGTCGAGCGCGAAACCGCCGGCGGGATGGAGGCGTTCGCCGCCCCGTGTGGCCCGATACTCCCGCTCCCCATGGATATCCGCGTCGTCCAAGGCGATTTGCTGCGACTCACTCGCCGCCCCGCGGCTGGCGAACCGGCGCGCTTGGACCTGGACACCGACGAAGTCGTGCCCGCCCACGTTTCCTGCCTGCCATCGGAAGTGCATGACTATCTTGAGGAGGGGCAACCGGTCTTCATCGATGAAGGACGTATCGGCGCCCGTATTGAAGCGCTGGACGGCGAAGGCGCGCTGTTGCGGATTATTCATGTGAAAGCCGAAGGCGATAAGATCAAGCCAGAGAAGGGTATGAATTTTCCCGACAGCAATCTGGGCTTGCCGGCGCTCACGGAAAAAGATTTGTCCGACCTCGATTTCGTGGTGAGCCAGGCCGACTTGGTCGGCTACTCATTCGTTCAAAGCGCGGATGACATGGATCGATTGGTGGCGGCGCTGGCAGAGCGCGATGCGGCTCACCTCGGCATCGTGGCCAAGATCGAAACCAAGCGCGGCGTGCAGAACCTGCCCGAGATCATCGCGCATGGCGCTGGCCGACACCCCTTTGGCGTCATGATTGCCCGTGGCGATCTGGCGGTGGAGATCGGCTTCGCGCGCCTGGCGGAAATACAGGAAGAAATCCTCTGGCTGTGCGAAGCGGCGCATGTGCCCGTGATCTGGGCCACCCAGGTGCTGGAAAACCTGATCAAACGCGGCATGCCCTCGCGCGCCGAGATAACCGACATCGCCATGGCCGAGCGCGCAGAATGCGTGATGATCAACAAGGGCCCATTCGTGCTGGATGCCATCGCCATGCTGGACGACGTGGTGGAGCGCATGCGGGGGCATCAGCACAAAAAAGCGGCGCGCCTGCGCGCACTGCACTGGTAATCATAAATAGGGCGAGCCGCCCATTTCCAAATACGGCGCTACGCCGAAAGAAAATGACGCTTCATCAGACACACATGCGTCACACGGTATAGCTTCAAGTTATACGATTGATTGGTCGGCAGGAGGCGCCGTGAGCCACGGAACAGCTTGCGCCATGTCATCAAATCATCACATTCTCTCGCGACACTCTCCTTGTGTCTCGATCCCAAAGTTACAACGAATTCCTGCAAAATAATCAGCCTGCTCGTCACAGCGTAACGCTGCTGCGTTTCGCGGCGGTATTTTTCGTTGCCTTCACCTTGCTGCAATGGGCCTACCAAGCGCTTAACGACACAGCGAGCTATCGCTTCTTTATCGAGATGCTTACCGTGCGGCCCAGCGCCGCTTTCATTAGCTTGATCGCGCCCGGCGATGGCGTCATCGCCCAAGCGCATCGCCTGGTGTGGCAGAGTGGCCGGCTTTCCGTGCTCAACGGCTGCGATGGCGCCGAGGCCATGGCCTTGTTGATCGCCGCTTTCATCGCCATTGCCGGGTCTTTTCGCATGCGGCTCACCGGCGTCGTAATCGGGGTACTGATGATTTATGGCTTGAATCAGGGACGCATTGTGGCGCTGTATTTTGCCGCGCGGCACGATAAAGCGTTGTTCGAACTGATACATGGCTTGGCCGGGCCCTTGGTGATCATTGCGCTGGCGTGCTTATTTTTTGCGTGGTGGATAGGCCGCGATGGACCAGAAGCGCCTGTTTGAATCCGCCCTGACCTTCGTCGTCGCGGCGGTCGCTCTGTCTTGGCTGGTCTACCGTTTCGATACGGTCCTGCTCGAACGCTTGCTGCCGATATTTCGTTCCGAACTCAATTGGCTTATGCCGTCGTTTCGCATCGACTCTCTGGATTGGCGGATTGAACGCGGCGAAACCGTCGTGACGCTAAGCGCGACGCTTATCGAACACCGTGTGATCATGAACCAAGCGTTTCCCGCCGGCGTCTCGATCAACGTTTCCACCTTGGCGGCCCACGCCTGGGTGCATCCGGGGCTGATACTTTCGCTCTGCATCGCTTGGCCGGGCATCGCATGGAAGCTTAAACCACTCTTGATTCTGATTGCGCTACCGCTCGTCCTGCTGGCCGAGTTGCTCGATATCCCACTCATGCTGTGGGGTGCGATGGAAGATTTTTTGTACTGGCAAGTTGATTCTGCGCGCATCGCCGAATCGCTCGGCTCGCGCGTACAGCACTTTCTCGACGGCGGTGGGCGTTATGCCCTCGCTATCGTGCTTGCGCTGTTGGCCATCAGCTTGTTTCGAAAATATCTCCCAGGCGGGCCTGCTCCCACTCAATAATTTTGACGCGACGCATCGTTCACTAAGCGGCGCGAATGTTATTTTTGCCGCCGGTGCGTCGAAATCGTAGCCAAGTGACACCCAACCCTGCCAATAGCATGAGGTAGGTTTCGGCTTCCGGCACAGCGGCGGCGTAGTTGTAGGCCAACGCCACGGTGGTTTGCACGGTGGTTTGGCCGAGTACGATGCCAAAGCCATTATCAATTTGCGAAAGATAGGCCGCCGATGCCGCGAATGGCAGGCTGACCGTGCCCAAGCCGGTGAAAAGAGCCAATTCGGATGCTTGGTTCCAGACGTGGGATCCACTGAATGACTGAAGTGGCAGGGGATGCAGATTGCTCAAGCCGGCTGGAATGCTGAAGTTAACTGGATACGGTTCACTGACTCCTATCAAGTGGTTGAACGAATTAGACAGCGTACCGCTGGTGTGAATGATGGCGTTGTCAGGCCCCTTGAATACTGCTTGTTGCATGAAGTTGATTCCAAAATTCGCGGCGGAACCTAAATTGATGAACCCTAACTTGTTCTGAAAATCGCCGCTGAATGTTGCGACCACCGAGCTTAGCGTGCCCAGCAAGGGGTCAAATTGGTTGAAGGTTAAATTGGTATTTGCGTTGGTCGTGACATAACCCAAGTTAACCGTTTGCGTGGTATATGCTGCCTGAGCCGGGTTGGCGCACGCCATAGCAACTAAGAGCGCGAGACCGGGCAATTTGAAAGCGCGTTTCGACATTTTTATTTCCCTTTCTTTGAAATGCAAAAAAACTGTCACGTAGTTCATGTATTACTTGGAGTCTGATTTTATTTTTGAATATCTCGATTAATATTTTCGAGAGTCAATAAGCCAATTGCAACATCATATCGAGTCAATATTTCCATTGAATGATCGTGATATTTTAAAACGTAGGGCGTTTGACCTATTCGGGGTAGCAAACTTCACGTTGCATGGTTCGCTTTTCCCTAAGTTGTAACAATTCATCTTTAGAATACGGCCTCTTTCGCGCGAGGCCCGCATGCAAACCAGTCGTCAGTGGTTGTTCCGCCGTCAGCTATCGCTGGTTTCCCTCATCAAGATGTTTCTCGATCCTGCCGTGGCGATCGCCGCACTGGCAGGAGTCGCATCGTATTTCGGCGAGGCGTTTCAAGGCCCCTATCTCGTGCTGGCGCTGGTCGTATTTTCATTGACCTTTCCCGGTAATTTGCCTGAGGCCACGATCAAGTCCTTGTGGCAAGACATCATCGGGCCTTGGTTCACGGTGGTGGCGATCCTGTTTTTCTTCGGCTATGCGACGGGCTACCTGACTGCATTTCCGCAGGAAGCCATTTTTACCTGGATTCTCGCGACGCCGGTGCTGCTCTATGCGGCGCATCGATTTCTACGCCGCATGTTGCCGAAAATTCTGGCGTGGGAGGGCAGCCATCGCAACGCAGTGATCGTCGGCGCAAACGAATTGGGCCGCAAACTATCCGATCGTTTGAAACTAGATTCATTTCTGGGTATATCGTTCAAAGGTTTTTTTGATGACCGGGCCGCAGTGCGGCTGGGCGAGGTGGGAGAGGGCGCGATTCTCGGGCACATCGGGCAGCTAACGGATTACGTCAAAGAAAATAGCGTGGATTTGATTTACATCGCGCTGCCCATGGCTTCTCAGCCGCGCATCATGCAAATGCTCGATGATTTGCGCGACACCACCGCATCGGTTTATTTCGTGCCCGATATTTTCATGTCCGATCTGATCCAGGCACGCAT
>JAUXTZ010000145.1 GCA_030681095.1 Burkholderiales bacterium | reverse complement strand
GTGGGCGCGCAGATCGAAGCGGAGATGCAAGCGCTGCCGATCGGCAAAGGCGTGGTGCGCCGCACCGGTGAGAAAATCGCGTTGTTGGCCTTCGGCAGCATGGTGCATCCGGCCTTGCAGGCGGGGGACGAATTGAATGCGACCGTGGTCGATATGCGCTTCGTGAAGCCCTTGGACGAGGCGCTGATCAAACAACTGGCGCAAAGCCATGATGTGCTGGTGACGGTGGAAGAGAATGTCATCCAGGGTGGTGCCGGCAGCGCCGTGGCCGAATGTTTGGCCAAGCTGGGGATAGAAAAACGGCTAGTGCTCTTGGGCTTGCCTGATCGCTTCGTGGAACATGGCGATCCCACGCTACTTTTGGCGAGTTGCGGGCTGGATACGGTGGGCATTGTGGAGGCGATAAAACGCAGTACCCGAGTACTTTACTCAACTATTGATCTCGCGTATACTGTCGCAAAATGAACGACTCAAGTAAGGATAACGCCATGAATCAATGCGAAAAACTACCAATAGAAGACGTCCAGGCCAGGCCTGACACGCGCCAGATCGCGATCAACAAAGTGGGTATAAAATCAGTCCGTCACCCGGTACGGGTAGCTGACAAAAACGCGGGTGTGCAGCACACCATCGCGAATTTCAATATGTATGTGTACTTGCCGCAGCATTTCAAAGGCACGCATATGTCGCGCTTTTTAGAAATTTTGAATGGTTATGAGCGCGAGATTTCGGTCGAGTCGTTCGAAGACATGCTGCGCCAGATGATGATTAAGCTCGAAGCCGAATCCGGCCATGTCGAGATGAGCTTCCCCTACTTCATCAACAAAACCGCGCCGGTGTCCGGGGTACAAAGTCTGATGGATTATGAAGTCACCTTCACCGGCGAAATCGACAAAGGCGCTTATCACCAAACCATGAAAGTGGTGGTGCCGGTGACCAGCCTCTGTCCCTGCTCCAAGAAAATCTCCGACTACGGCGCGCATAATCAACGCTCGCACGTCACCATCACCGCGCGCACCAATAGCTTCGTGTGGATCGAAGAAATCGTGCGCATGGCCGAAGAACAAGCCTCGTGCGAAGTCTATGGTCTACTCAAGCGTCCGGATGAAAAATACGTCACCGAACGTGCCTATGACAATCCGAAGTTTGTGGAAGACATGGTGCGCGATGTGGCGGCCGTGCTCAACGCGGATAAGCGCATTGACGCCTATGTGGTGGAGTCGGAAAATTTCGAGTCGATTCACAATCACTCGGCCTATGCCTTGATCGAGCGCGATAAGACCAAGCATTAATTCGATCTAGCTGAAAATAAAAAAGGGCGAGAAGTTTTCTCGCCCTTTTTGTTTATAGGATTTGAATTTAGTAATTTTTGGTCAGCGTCAGCACCGTGCTCTCGCGCTTCATATCCAAGCGCGACAAGAAGCTGTTGCCGAGCAGCGCAAAATCATCAGGCATTCCCTCCAACACACTGCCTTCGACGAAGTTAAGTGAAATATCTCCCACCTTGACGTTGTCGAAGGTGACCCGGTAGGTGCGCACCACCCCTGATGCGGTAGTAGAGGCACCCACATTGGCTTTGCGCAGATCAATCCCCATGGCTTGCGCTGAGCGCACGCTAATGGCGACAGTAGTGGCGCCCGTGTCCACCAAAAAGTTGATCGGCCGCCCGTTGATGCTGCCCCCAGTATTGAAATGTCCACCGCCATCTGCAGTCAGCTTGACCGTGGGTTTGGCGCCACTATTGCCGGCGGCAGTGGAAATACTTTGCCCCATGCCTAGGGTTTGTTTCTTGCCGTCCACTTCAAAAATGGCGGCGCTGGAAGTGGCGCTGATCAACTTCACGCTTTGCAGCGTTTGGCCCGCCGCCATTACTTTCGCCGGGCTGCCGTTGATGGAAACCATTGCCTTGCCGTTGAACAGGCCCACTACTTCGATGTCGGCCGCGTGGGCGACGCTTGCAGCCGCCAAAAGCCCAGCCAATCCGGATAAAATATAGAATCGATTCACACTCATTGAAGCCTCCACTGATGAAACCCGTCGCTATCTTTCGCCATAGCCCCACTGAAGGCCCAGGCTATTTTGCCACATTTCTCACGCAGCATAATATCCCGCTGGAATTGATCAAAATCGATGCCGGCACCCCGGTGCCAACTGATCTATCGGCTTATTCTGGCCTAGTCTTTATGGGCGGGCCGATGAGCGTGAATGACGATTTGCCGTGGATCGCCCCCGAGTTGAGCCTGATCCGTGAGGCGGTGCGCCAGGATATCCCTGTGCTGGGCCATTGCTTGGGTGGGCAACTCATCGCCAAAGCCCTAGGCGGTATGGTTACGAAAAATCCGGTGAAAGAAATCGGTTGGGGCGAAGTGTCCGTCGTCGATCAACCCGTCGCACGTGCGTTGTTCGGCGATGCGCCGGCTAAATTTCTTTCTTTTCACTGGCATGGCGAGACTTTCTCCCTTCCACCGGGCGCGACGCGCATTTTGGAATCGCCTTACTGCGCCAATCAAGCCTACGTGCTGGGTAAGCATCTCGGCATGCAATGCCACGTCGAGATGACGCGCAAGATGATTGAAACCTGGTGTGCGGTGGGGCAACAAGAGATAGCCGAAGCGCAAAGTCCAGCAGTGCAAACAGCGGCGCAAATGGCCATCGATATGGATGCGCGGGTGGCTGCGCTGAATGCCGTTGCCGCACAGCTCTATACGCATTGGCTGCAAGGCTTGAAAGCGTAAAGGCATGATGGGAAATGACGACTTTTTGCTGTGTTAAATACCGAACCGACTGAATGTGGCGAATGAGTGAAACTTTCCGAGTTTGAACGTCGCCCAACTGTCAGCGAAATCTTTTTGGCTTTCTGAGAGGAGATATTCATGGCAAGCTATAAGCGTAAACCAGCGCCCTCCGCGCACACATTAGTGATGGTCGCCACGCGCAAGGGCGCATGGCTTTTTCACAGCGATGCGGCACGCAAAACCTGGCGCGCCGATGGGCCACATTTTCTTGGCCAAATTATTAATCATCTCGTGCTCGATCCGCGCGACGGCAAAACGCTACTCGCGGCGGCGAAGACCGGCCACCTCGGCCCGACCATTTTCCGCTCCACCAATCTCGGGCGTACGTGGAAAGAAGCTGCCCGGCCACCGGCATTTTCGCCTGCTCGAAATGGCGAGGCCGGTCGCGCAGTCGATCACACCTTTTGGCTTACGCCGGCTCACGCGAGCGAGCCGAATGTCTGGTACGCGGGTACCTCGCCGCAGGGGCTATTCCGCTCCGAAGATGGCGGCATCACCTGGGCGCCGTTCTCTTCCATCAATGACGATGCGCAATATCGGGAATGGATGGGCAGCGTGCAGGATGGCACGCCGGACGGACCGAAACTGCACTCCATCATCGTCGA
>JAUXTZ010000135.1 GCA_030681095.1 Burkholderiales bacterium | reverse complement strand
CGTTGATGGCGCCGTTGCAGGAAGAATGGCCCTTGATTAACCGTAATCTGCTCAAACCCATCGGTCAATTGATCCCGGCTCAGGAAGCAGCGGTTAAAAAGACCTATGAAAAGAATCTTGCCCTAGGGAAAAAATTAACCACCATCTCCCTCATCGTAGGGGGGGTCAATCTGGTCCTTTTGCTGGCATTCGTGGTCCGGCTCGTGACCATGCTGAACCGTAATATTGGCACGCTCAATCAAGTGCTGCGCGATGTCGCACGGGGTGATTTGGGCGTCAAGGCACGTATTTCTCAAAAAGATGAATTGGGTTCGATGGCGGATTCGATCAACCAAACAGTAGATCAATTGCGCAATATCATCAGCGGCGTGAAACATGCGGCGGATGATGTCGCGTCCTCGTCAGCAGATTTGTCCAAGGAAACGGAGCGCGTCACCCAGCGCGCCGACACCCAAGCGGATCGAGTGATGCAAGTCAGCGCTGCGATGGAGCAAATGAGCGTCGCGGTGACGGAAATCTCCTCTGGTGCTACCAATGTGGTCGAGGCTTCTACTAAAACCCAATCCATTGTTGAAGATGGCAAGGGGAATATGGCTAAAAGCATGGAAGCTACCCGCCGCATCGTGGATACGGTCGAATCGACGAGTGCGGTCATCACCGAACTCAGTCATGCGATCGGAAAAATCAATGAAATCACAAAAGTCATCAAAGACATCGCAGATCAAACCAACCTGCTCGCACTGAATGCGGCGATTGAAGCCGCCCGTGCCGGCGAGCAAGGCCGGGGGTTCGCCGTCGTGGCGGATGAAGTAAGAAAACTCGCCGAGCGCACTGCACTGAGCACCGCCGACATCACCAGCATGGTTGAAACCATCAGCAGTAAAACCGGGTCATCGGTACGCTCGATGGAAACGGTCAAACATGAAGTCGAAAACGGCGCCAGCTATAGCAATTCCACCAACGATACCTTGACCCAAGTTATCGATGCTGCAGTGCGCGTGACGACCCTAGCGCACCAAATCGCGTCTGCGACGAACGAGCAATCCATCGCCAGCGAGGAAACCGCGCGCAATATGGAAGAAATATCCAGCTTGACCGAAGAAAACGCCGCGAGCATTCATCATGTGAAACAAGCCTCGGATACATTGTCGGGAACCGCCAGCGAATTACAACGCTTGGTCGGCCAGTTCAAACTGGCCAGTTGACCTACCACGTCAGCCGGACGCATCCTCGGCGCGTCCGGTGGACGTTCCCCCTCTCATCGCGCCTCGACGCGATGCACTCCCAGGCCCGCACCGCCCTGCTATAATCCCGCAATAACTTACGGATTTCCTTACTCTTTACATGGCTATCACAATCAAATCGTTGGACGAAATTGAAAAAATGCGCATTGCCGGCAAGCTTGCTGCCGAAGTGCTTGATTTCATCGGACCCCACATAAAACCCGGCATCACCACCGCAGAAGTCGACCGCTTATGCCACGATTACATGGTTAAGCAGCAAGACACGATTCCGGCGCCGCTCCACTATGCGCCACCAGGCTATACGCCCTACCCGAAGTCGATCTGCACCTCGGTCAATCACGTCATTTGCCACGGCGTGCCAAATGACACCAAAAAGTTAAAGAACGGCGACATTATCAATGTCGACATCACCGTGATTAAGGATGGCTACCATGGCGACACCAGCCGCATGTTTTTCGTGGGTGAAGCGTCGATTCAAGCCAAACGGCTGTGCGAGATCACGCACGCGTGCATGTGGATCGGCATCGAGGAAATCGCGCCGGGCAAGCATCTGGGCGATATCGGACATGCCATTCAGCGCCATGCCGAAGCATCCGGCTATAGCGTGGTGCGCGAATTTTGCGGCCACGGCATCGGGCGCAAGTTTCACGAAGAACCGCAGGTGCTGCATTATGGCAAGCCCAACACCGGCGTGAAGCTGGTCCCGGGCATGATTTTCACCGTGGAACCGATGATCAACGCCGGCAAGCGCGATATTCGCCAGCTTGCCGACGGTTGGACCATCGTTACCAAAGACCATAGCCTGTCCGCGCAATGGGAGCACACCGTGTTGGTCACCGAGACCGGCTACGAGGTCCTCACCGTCTCGCCCGGCATGCCCGTCAAACCAGCGGCGCTGCACGTGCATGCCTGACGGTCATGGCAACGACTACTTGTAAAGTATGCTAGCCATGACCGTTCCCTCTCTCCTAGCTCTCTCCCGCAAGCGGGAGAGAGGGGCTTCGACTCGCTCCGCGAGTTGCAAATGAAGTCTGCGGTACGCGCCGAATCCCCTGCCCCGGCGCGTTGGCGTGAATTTCTCACCGAGCATCGTACGCAACTACACGAACAATATTCCGCGCGCCCTGATCCTTCGCGGCTGCTGAAAGCCTTATCTCAACTGATTGACCAAGTGCTGACCGGCGCCGCACGCGAGATTGGACTTCCGCCCGAAGTCTCCCTGCTCGCAGTCGGCGGTTATGGGCGACGCGAGCTGTTTCCTTATTCCGATATCGACTTGCTGGTGCTGCTCAAGCAGGCGCCGGATGCAAAGCTTGCGCCGACGCTGGAACGCTACATCACCTATCTCTGGGACATCGGTCTGGAAGTCGGCCACAGCGTGCGCACGCTCGATCAATGCCTGAGCGAAGCGCGCAAGGATATTACGGTCGAGACCACTTTGCTCGAAGCACGCTTGATTGATGGCAGCGCCAGCTTGTTCCACGAATTCCAACACGCGCTCGATCAAGCGCTCGATGGCCGTGCCTTTATGGAGGCGAAGCTGCTCGAACAGCAACAGCGCCACCTGCGCTTTCACGACGTGGCCTATAACCTTGAGCCTAATCTCAAGGAAAACCCCGTCGGCCTGCGCGACTTGCAAACCATTTTGTGGATCAGCCGCGCTTTGGGCTTGGGCGCTTCGTGGCAAGGCTTGCTCAACGCCGGCCTGCTAG
>JAUXTZ010000302.1 GCA_030681095.1 Burkholderiales bacterium | reverse complement strand
CGTGGTAGAGATCAAGCATGCCGCCCGGCGGTTGCGGGGGTAATAGGTCAGGAATCAATAGAGTGAAGCGCATTTTTTGAGTGTAACATTTGCACGCCACACTCCCGGATTTTGAAAGCAATGATGGATCTCATTTTATGGCGTCATGCCGAGGCTGAAGACGGCATACCCGACGCTGGGCGCAAGCTCACCGACAAGGGCCTGAAACAGGCGCAGCAGATGGCCGCTTGGCTTGCACCCCGCTTGCCGCAAAATACGCGCATCTTGGTCAGCCCCGCCACGCGCACCCAGCAAACTGCTGCGGCATTGGGCATGGAATTCGAAACCGTGAAAGAAGTCGGCTTGGCCGCGAACACGGTATCGCTCCTGGCTAAAGCCGGCTGGCCGGATACGCATGGCGCGGTATTGGTCATCGGACACCAACCGACGCTGGGACAAGTCGCCGCGTTTTTATTGAGCGGCGCGGAGCAGGATTGGAGCGTGAAAAAAGGCGCGGTGTGGTGGATCAGCAATCGCGTGCGCCAAGGCGAAGGGCAGACGGTGCTGCGCTGCGTGTTGGCGCCGGAGATGTTGTAGGGTTTTTCTAAAGCAGGGAGTCTCTTATAAATACCGCCAGGCGTCTTTTGCTAAATCCACCCTAACGGTTGTAATATTCATTTCGACTTTTCCTCTCAGTTTGTCTGCCTAGAATGAATGTACAAAACAATCTTGGCGCATTGATACCGTGCGGCTCACTCCCGCCCCGAGATGGGGAAGTCTCTTTATTTTCGTTCGGGTCGTTCGCTTTGCTCACTGGGGCTGGTCGCCTACGGCATCCAGCCCCTCAACTTAAACGCTGATTATTTTGTTGTTTTTTCTAGGGAGCTTTTGATATGAAGAAAATTACAATTGCACTTTCCGTTCTTGCCCTTAGCGCATGCTCAACCTACATGCCGCAGCGCTACAATATTTCGGCTGATAACAATGTCGCTTTAAAGGCAATTGGGGTTGGTAATATCAACGTAGGCTCATTCAAGGGACCGACAAGTTTCGACAACGCTTGCAGAGGCGCTGGGCCAATTGCCCCTCCTGACAATATGAGCTTCGAGGCTTACGTTCAAAAAGCGCTAGCTGATGAACTGAAGGTTGCAGGCATGTTTGATGACAAAACGCCTAAGGTCACGCTTTCCGGGGTAGTGGAACAACTAAGCTTTTCTTCATCACGCGGCCTCACTGGTGGCGAGTGGAATATAAGCTTGCGAGTGAACTCGTCGAATGGAAAGTCCAGTTTCGTTTCAGAGCACTATGAATTCAATAGTGGCTTTATAGCTGATACCGCTTGCAAGCAAACGGCTGAGGCCTACCTCCCAACGATTCAAAACCTTATTGGCAAGTTAATCAATGCACCAGAGTTCAAGTCGCTTCTGGCGCCAATCTAATTCTGTGAACTAAGCCTCGACTTTTAAAACCCGTCATTCCGGTTGTCGCCGGAATGACGGGATTCTTCACTTATGGCACACTGTGGGCCTTCTTGACATAGAGTATCGAAGTGCGCCCCTACGAACTCCTCATTGGTCTGCGCTATACCCGCGCTAAACGCCGCAATCACTTTATCTCCTTCATCTCGCTGATCTCGATGATCGGCATCGCGCTCGGCATTGTGGTGCTGATCGTGGTGTTGTCGGTGATGAACGGGTTTCAGAAAGAACTACGCACGCGCATTCTCGGCGTCGCCTCGCATGTCGAGGTCAGTCAATTCGATGGCACGCTTACCCAGTGGCCGACGGTAGCGGAAGCGGCGAAGCGCAATCCGCAAGTGGAAGCCGCCGCGCCTTATGTCATGGCGCAGGGCATGGTGTCGTTCGATCATGGTGTGCAGGGCACGCTAATTCGCGGCATTTTGCCTGAGCTTGAAAATAATGTGGTGGACCTCGGCCGGCAAATGAAACTGGGGCGCTTGGACAATTTGCGTCCGGGCGAATTCGGCATTGTGTTGGGCGTCGATTTGGCGCGCTCCTTGGGGGCGCGCATGGGCAGCAAGATCACGGTGATCGCGCCGCAGGGACAGGTCACCCCGGCAGGCATCTTGCCGCGTCTTAAGCAATTTACCGTGGTGGGGGTGTTCGAGGCGGGCATGAGCGTGTACGACGCGGGGCTGGCGCTGGTGCACATGGACGACGCAGCCAAGCTCTACCGCATGGAAGATAAAGTCTCGGGCGTGCGGCTTAAAATTAAAGATTTATTTCTCGCGCCGCGCGTCTCGCGCGAGTTGGCGGCGAGCCTGCCGGGCGATTACTACGTGCGTGATTGGACCCAGCAGAACGCGAATTTCTTCCGCGCGGTACAGATGGAAAAAACCGTGATGTTTGTCATCATGTTTTTCATTGTGGCGGTGGCGGCGTTCAATATCGTGTCCACGCTGGTCATGGTGGTCACCGACAAGCAGGCGGATATCGCTATCCTACGTACGCTCGGCGCCTCGCCCGGCAGCATTATGAAAATCTTTATCGTGCAGGGCACGGTGATCGGCGTGATCGGCACCTTGATCGGTGTGGGCGGCGGTGTGTTGTTGGCGGCGAATATCGATGTGGTGGTGCCCTTTATCGAGCGCTTGTTTGGCATGCATTTCCTGGCGAAGGATGTGTACTACATCAGCGAGCTGCCATCGGATGTGCATACATCGGATGTGGTTGCGATCGCAACTGTATCGTTCCTGCTGTCCTTGCTGGCCACGCTGTATCCGTCGTGGCGCGCGTCGAAGATCAACCCGGCGGAGGCGCTGCGCTATGAGTGATGCTACAAGTGAGGCGTTAGGGGTGAGGGGTGAGGTGAGCGGTAGTGCGGTGATTGCTTGCCAGGGGCTGAAGAAAACTTTTAGTCAGGGCGATCTTGAGGTGCCGGTGTTGCTTGGCATTGATCTGGACGTGGCGCATGGGGAGCGCATTGCGATTGTGGGCGCTTCCGGTTCCGGCAAGAGCACCTTGCTGCATCTGCTCGGTGGCTTGGATGTGGCTACTGAGGGCACGGTGCAAATACTCGGCCACGATATTCAACACCTATCCGAAGAAGCGCGTGGCACATTGCGCAACCAATCGCTCGGCTTTATCTATCAGTTTCATCATTTACTGTCTGAGTTTACCGCGCTGGAGAATGTCGCCATGCCGCTGTTGATTCGGCGCGTGGCGGATGCAGAGGCCTATGGCCACGCGCGCGAGTTGCTGCAACAAGTCGGCTTAGGTCATCGCTTGGCGCATAAGCCCGGGGAGCTGTCGGGTGGCGAACGCCAGCGCGCGGCGGTGGCACGAGCCTTGGTCACGCGCCCCGCTTGTGTGTTG
>JAUXTZ010000109.1 GCA_030681095.1 Burkholderiales bacterium | reverse complement strand
GTGGTCAACGCCACCGACCACATGCCGCCGTACAGCGTATACAGCAGTACCACTGCCGCGCCGATCAGGATGCCTTGCGCTTGGGTAATGTCGCCGCCGGAGAGCATGCTGAATACCAGGCCGAGTGCGGTGATTTGTGCCGAGACCCAACCGAGATAAGACAAGGCGATGGCGACGCTTGCGATCACCTCAACATTGCGCCCGAAGCGCTGCCGGTAGAAATCGCCGATGGTCAGCAAATTCATGCGATACAGCTTGCGCGCGAAAAACACGCCAAACAGCACCAGGCACAGCGACGCGCCGAACGGGTCGGAAATCAGCCCGCCCATATCTTCTTTGAGGAAAGTGGCCGGAATACCCAGCACCGTTTCTGCACCAAACCAAGTGGCGAATACCATGGCCATCACAATATACAGCGGCAGCGAACGGCCGGCGGTGATGTAGTCGCGTGCGTTGTGCACCTTGGTCGCTGCGTACATGCCGATGCCGATGGACAGGACCAGATACAGAATGACGAAGCCGACGAGCATGATGAGCGCCTTTATCCAAGCCGCAGTGCGCGGCGAATTCGGCGATTATAGCGAAATTTGCGCGAACGAAAACGCGGCTAGGGCTTGAGCCAGAGGGTGAGCGCAATCACACCGAGTAGCACGGCGGCGAGGGTGAGCAGACCATTTTGCCAAGCCAATTGGCGCGATACTTTGTTAAGGGATGCAGGCAGCGGATTCTCGTCGCGGCGATTAAGCGCGTCGAACGCCAAACGCGGCAGTTGCGGCAAAATCACTGCCCAGTGCGGCGCTTCTTCGCGCAAGCTTTTTGCCAAGCCGCGCACGCCCATTTGTTCGCTCATCCAACGTTCCAGAAACGGCTTGGCGGTTTTCCATAAATCCAGATCAGGGTCGAGTTCGCGTCCCAGGCCCTCGATGTTGAGCAGGGTTTTTTGCAACAACACCAATTGCGGCTGGATTTGCATATTGAATTCGCGTGAAGTTTCAAATAGCCGCAGCAGTACTTTGCCAAAGGAGATTTCTTTCAGCGGCTTGTCGAATACCGGTTCGCACACGGTGCGGATCGCGGCTTCAAATTCGTCCATGCGCGTATCCGCCGGTGCCCAGCCGGCTTCGATATGGGCGCGTGCGACACGCTTGTAATCGCGGCGAAAGAAGGCGAGAAAGTTCTGCGCCAGATAATTCTTATCCACATCGGTGAGCGTGCCCATGATGCCGAAATCGAGGCCGATGTAACGCCCGTCCGACGCGACATAGATGTTGCCGGGGTGCATGTCGGCGTGGAAAAATGCATCGCGGAATACTTGGGTGAAAAATATCTCCACGCCGTCGCGTGCGAGTTTGGGAATATCCACTCCCTGCTCGCGCAGCTTTTCCACATGGCTCACCGGGGTGCCACGCATGCGTTGCATGACCATGACTTCGCGGTCGCAAAAATCCCAAAACACTTCCGGCACCAGCAACAGGCGCTCATCTGAGAAATTGCGCCGCAACTGGCTGGCATTCGCCGCTTCACGCATAAGGTCGAGCTCGTAGTGCAAATGCTTGGCGAATTCCGCTACCACTTCACGTGGGCGCAGGCGCGGCCCATCTTCAAATAGGCGTTCGATTAAGCCCGCGCCGATTTCCAGCAGCGCGATGTCGTGTTCAATCACCGAACGAATGCCGGGGCGCAGAATTTTCACCGCCGCTTCACGTCCGTCCGGCAGGCGCGCGAAATGCACTTGCGCCACGGAGGCGCTGGCCACCGGCACTAAATCGAATTCGGGAAACACATCGTCGTAGCGCTGGCTGTACACGCGATTCAATATCGCGATCACCAAGTCGGCGGAAAACGGCGGCACCTGATCTTGCAGTTTGGCCAGTTCATCGGCCAAATCGGGCGGCAGCAAATCGCGCCGAGTCGATAAAACTTGACCGAACTTGACGAAGATCGGGCCGAGGCGCTCCAGCGCTTTACGCAAGCGCACCGCGCGCGGCTCGGGCAAGTGGCGCCAGAAGAAAGCGATTTTGACCGTCGTGCGCAGCCATTTCAGCCGCGCATGGGCGAGAAAAAACTCATCCAGGCCGTAGCGGAAAGCGATGTAGAGAATTTTTGATAGACGGAATAGGCGCATAAAGTTTGCAAACACCATTTGGGTAGCTTGGTGCTTAGCCTAGTTTTTCGATTCGTTCTTCCAGTTGTGCAACTTCACTGGTGAGCGCTTCCACTTCGCGCTTGAATTGCGCAAGCTGATTGGGCTTGGCCAGCAGCGGCTGCTCTTCGGTGAAATATTCACTGGCCCCTAAGGCTAGATTCTTGAAAGATTGCTCACGCCAGGTGAACCAATTTTTGGCAAAGCCCGCGATGCGGTGTGCGAGCACGTCGCCGAACAGGCGGGATAAATCTTCTTCCGCTTCCCAAGTGAGCTGGCTCAGTATCTCGCGCAGCGCCGCGCCGAATTCGACATCGCCTTCGATAGCGATGAGATTCGGGTCGCGCGGGTCGACTGCCAAGTAGCGCAAAAATCCAGTGGGGGTGGCAACGAGCGTGGCGTCGGGTGTGCCTCCTGTCGCTTGTCGCACTGAGCCAGTTGCATCGAGCGAGAAATTCAACACCGCCGGCGGCAGCCTGAGTTGAAACAGTTTGCCCGCGAAGAGCGCCAGCTTTTCCTGCGCCCAGGCATTTTGCGTGAGCACATGATTGAAGGCGGCGGCGAAGGGGCTCACGCTTAGAATTTGTAGCCCTTATGCAGCGCCACGACGCCGCCGGTGAGATTGAAATAATCCACGCGCTCCAAGCCGGCGTCTTGCATCATCTTTTTTAATTCTTCTTGGTTCGGGTGCATGCGGATCGATTCGGCCAAGTAGCGATAACTGGCTTCGTCCTTTGCCACGAGTTTGCCCATGACCGGAAGTATTTTGAAAGAATAGAAATCATAGAGCGGTGCGAGCGGTTTCCATACCTTGGAAAATTCCAGCACCAGCAAGCGCCCGCCGGGACGCAGCACGCGGTGCATTTCCGCCAGCGCGGCGTCTTTATGCGTCATGTTGCGCAGCCCAAACGCGACGGTGACGATATCGAAATAGTTGCTGGGGAAAGGCAGCTTCTCCCCATCGCATTGCGCGGCAAGCGGGGTGAAGCCTTGATCCAGCATGCGGTCGCGGCCTACACCCAGCATGGAGCCGTTGATATCGGTGAGCACAACCTGGCCGCTGGCGCCGACGCGTTTGGCAAAAGCGCTGGCCAGATCGGCCGTGCCGCCCGCCACGTCCAGCACGCGGTTGCCCGGGCGCACCGCACTTTGCTCAATCGTGAATGCCTTCCACAGCCGGTGCATGCCGGCCGACATCAAGTCGTTCATCACGTCGTAGCGATTGGCGACCGAGTGGAATACCTCCGCCACTTTGCGCGCTTTTTCTTGCTCCTCGACCTGCTGATAGCCGAAATGAGTGGTCATGGTGTCTATTTCGATTTTGGGCGCTGTTCAAACGCGGCCGGCATGGCGGAGGTCGGTTCACGGCTGGCGCCGGCTTCCTGCATGCGCGCCAAATAGCGTGCCCACATCTCTTCCTGATGAATGCCTAAGTCGTATAGATAATCCCAGGAATAGATGCCCGAATTGTGGCCATCGGCAAACGCGAGGTTAACCGCATAGGTGCCGACCGGCTCGATGCCAGTGATCTCTGAGTTGATCTTTCCCACTTGCAGCACTTCCTGGCCGGGACCGTGGCCGCGCACTTCGGCCGAGGGCGAATACACGCGCAGAAATTCGCACGGTAGATTGAAGCGGCTGCCGTCGGCGAAGGCAATTTCCAACAGGCGCGACTTTTGGTGCAGCTTGATCTCGGTCGGTGTTGGGGTTTCTGATGCAGCCATGGCAATTCCTTACGCTTAAAAAACAAGATCATACCCGAGACCGGGGCTGGCCGAAATTGCTATAAACAGCAGGGTCTTAGCGCGCTGACGGGGGATGTCACGTAAACGTCACAATAGCGTCATAATATGAGCGGCATTTAGATCATGTTGGTTGAGCGTTTAGGAGCAGCATATGCCCGCAAGCGTATTAGTAGTGTAAGACGAACCCGCGATCCTAGAACTAATCGCGTTCAATCTCAAACAGGCTGGCCAGATCGTGCTGGCCGCGCCCAGCGCCGAACAGGCGCAGCACTTGATCAACGAAACGCTGCCGGATTTAATCTTGCTGGATTGGATGTTGCCCGGCATGAGCG
>JAUXTZ010000108.1 GCA_030681095.1 Burkholderiales bacterium | reverse complement strand
GCGCGCTGGCAGCGGGCGTGCCTTTGCCGCTTGCGTCGTGCCATAATTACCGCCATTCATTTCCGTTTACCCGTTCATGCCCGGATTCTGGTTGCGACCGCTTACTAACCTTGGTTTGATCGCCATACTCGCGCTGATCATGTGGCCGATCGCGGGTGCGGTGTGGGCATTGCTCGGGTTCAGCCTGCTCCTGCTGGGCTACATTCTTTTAAATTTGCGCCAGCTTAAAGAGCTCAATCGCTGGCTCGCCAATCCGCAATTGCGCACCGTGCCGGAAGGCGAGGGGCTGTGGGAGGAAACCTTCGTTTTGCTGTATCAACTCGCGCGGCGCCAGTCGGCGAGCCAGCAGCAATTATCCAAAGCACTGCAGCGCTTTCAACGCGCGGGCGAGGCCATGCCCGATGGCGTGGTGATGCTCGATGCGCGCGATCAAATCGAGTGGTTCAACCCGATTGCAGCCCAGCAATTCGGTCTGAATCTCGAAACCGATATCGGTCACCCTGTTACCTACCTGCTGCGCCAAAGCCAATTCAACGAATATATCTCCGCGCATAATTACAGCGAACCGCTGATTATGAAATCGGCGCGTAACCCGGAGATCACGCTCTCGGTGCAATTGGTGCCTTTCGGCGATGATTTGAAATTATTGCTGGCGCGCGATATCACTCGCTTCGAACAAGTAGAAACCATGCGCCGCGACTTCATCGCCAACGTATCGCACGAGCTACGCACACCGCTCACGGTGATTGGCGGCTTCTTGGAATCGCTGCAGGATTACACCGATTTGAGCGAGGAAAATCGCTCCCATTTCTTTGGTTTGATGCGCGACCAAACCTTGCGCATGCAGCGCTTAGTGGAAGACTTGCTCACCTTGTCGCGCCTGGAAAGCGCAGCGAATCCGTTGCAGGAAGAAAAAGTCGACGTGCCTGCCTTGTTACGGCAATTGCACCAAGATGCACAGGGTTTGAGCCATGGCCGGCATCCGATTCGGCTGGAGCTGGAAAGCAGCGCCTGTTTGCAGGGGGCGGAAAGCGAATTGCGCAGTGCCTTGGGTAACTTGATCAGTAATGCCGTGCGCTATACGCCACAGGGCGAGGAGATCGTGGTGCGCTGGGAAGACTGCGGCGACGAAGCGCGTTTTTCGGTAAAAGACAGCGGCATCGGCATCGAACCGCAGCACATCCCACGGCTCACTGAACGCTTCTACCGCGTTGATCGAAGCCGCTCGCGTGAAACCGGCGGCACCGGGCTCGGGCTCTCAATCGTGAAGCATGTGCTGACACGCCATCAAGCGCGGCTGGAGATCGAAAGCATCGTTGGGCAGGGCAGCACGTTCAGCGTGATATTCCCCGCAACGCGCGTGTTGCGGGCGAAAGCGTCGGTGGCAGTGTAGAAAAAACCGGATTTATTTAACTTCGAACGCCACGCGCTCGAAATCGGCGCCGCGTTCGACGACTTGGGTCAGGCGTACGTACAGCGTGTTGTCGATGTGGAGTTCCAGTTTCTTGTTGAGGCCGTACCAGCCATGTGGCAGGACGAGGGTCGCGGGTTCCTTGATCGTCGGAATTTCTGGCAACAGGAAGGCCTGGATGAACTTGTTTTGCAGCGTAGGGATCAGCACCGGCGCACGGATGCCCACCGCCATCGGTATGCCGGGGAAGGCGTGAATGCCAGCATTCAAATCGCCGTTCACATCGAAACGCATCCAGCGTACTTGGCCGATGGCGAAATGCTTGGCTTGCGGATGGCGGATCGCGATCAGTTGATTCAACGTGACTCGTGCGGCGTGCAGTCCATTGGCGGCCAGTCGAAACCCCAGCGCCGATTCATCTTGAATCTGCCAGTTTTCAGCCGCAAACCCGATCTGCGAGGCTTGCAACTTTTGGGTTTGGCTGGAGACGCGGCCGAACAGCTGAAAATCTTCGACTTCGCGCCAACTTAACTCCTGGTGGTTGCGCTCGCCGGGCTGGCGATAGGCTTTGCCGCCGTTGCAAAAGAAATGAATTGCGGCCAGGGTGAATGAGACTTGGGCCTTTTGCCCGCCTGCGCGGCGTTCATAGGCGCGGTGATGCTGCGGTTCGCACCATTGCTGAAACAGCCGAAACAACAGCGCTTCGCAACTCGGCTGCTTGCAAGCCTCGCCCACATCCAATTCGCTGGGATCACCGCCTTTGCGTAAATGTTTGATGCGCTTAACCAGGGTCGCGGCGAGCGGGGTGATATCCAGGTGACGGATCGTGGCGCCGATCTCGAATGGCGTGCCGAATTGAATACCGGTGGGGCGGCTGAAATCGACTACCTGGGTTGGCAGTTTCAGGTCGGGGTGAGAAGGTGCGACCGGCGTCTTGAGGATATTGACGCGCGCCGCCCACTTATCCAGCCAGCGATCCACTTGATTTAACTGCTTAGCATTCAGGTGATACGGGTCGGCCAAATCGAGCAGTAGCGCTTGCACATAGGACGACTCCGGCCGCGTGCCTTCGATCATGCGGTTGAGCGGGTCTTTTACCGCGATTTTTTCCAGCCCCAGTTGCTCGGCAGTGGCATAGGCCTTGTGTAATTGCTTCCACAGCGCATCGGGTACATTTTGATAGATGCGCAAGTATTCCAGCATCTGCTGACTGGTGAGACGGAGGATGCGTTGCAGGATCATTGGGGCGAAACTGGCCAACGCCTGGTCATTGTCCTGATAGTTTTGCAGGCAAATTTGATAGGCCTGGGTAAACCCTTGCCAGAGCGCGATCACTTTCTTCCACACCGCGAGCTCGGCGGCATCCAAGGGCACCGGCTTGCCCGCATATTTCTTGGCCATCTCGTCTTGGACGTAGGTCACCGCTTCGCGCAACTGCTCTTGAATACGAAAGCGCTCGATGCCGGATAAGGCGGAAGTATGGTTCAGCAGGTCAAGCTGGAGTTGAATTTCGCCGTGCGCGGCAGCGGGCTGGGTCAGCGGCAGAATGGTGAGCCAGCGCTGGCAGGATTGGGCGTCGGAAATGATGGGCCGCTGCGGCCCGGTGACGGATGGCTCGTCTAGTGAAAGCATAGCATCCTGCCGGTTTTTCATTCGCACAATGCTAGCAGCCAAGTAGGGATACCTACAAGCAAATCCGGTGTAAATATGGCCGACACATGCCTAGATTGGCGGCAACGCCTCGACCAAGGCCGCGCGCAGCGTTTCCCTATCCGGCGCAGCATGCCGCATCCCCGCCCGCAGCGGCGCGGCCCAAATCGGTTGTGGGAAGTGCGCATCGTCGGCAAAACGTGGAATCACATGCCAATGCACATGCGGCACGACATTGCCCAAACTGGCCAGATTGATCTTGTCCGGGCGCATCAGGCGGCGCAAGACGTCCTCTACCGCGAACACCACTGACATCAATCTTTGCCGCTCGGCATCAAGCAAATCGGTCATTTCGGCCACATGCCGGTTCAGGATCACGCGGCAAAATCCGGGATAGTCGGGCATGTCCACCAATACCACGCGGCACAGATCATCCTGCCAGAGCATATCGCCGCCAGGGGTGTCGCAAAGTTCGCACGCCATTACAGCAACACTCTTTCGATCCCGCCCTGGTTGGCGTGGGCGATGTAATCTTCCATCCAGGTTTTACCCAACAAACGGCGTGCGAGCTCGACCACGATATAGTCGGCATCCAAGCCGGTGTCGTCGCGATAGCGCAGCATGCCTTGCAGGCAGGAGGGGCAGGATGTGAGGGTTTTGACCTGGATCTCAGGCTTACCACCCCGGATTTTTTCCAGGCCCAAGTTCAGCTCTTCCAGTTTGCGGAAGCGTATTTGGGTCGAAATATCGGGGCGCGCAACGGCGAGCGTGCCGGCTTCGCCGCAGCAGCGCGTGGAGAGTTGCACCTCGCTTCCCATCAGCGTATTCGCCACTTGCAGCGGGTCGTGCTGCTTCATCGGCGTGTGGCAGGGGTCGTGGTACAAGTATTTCACGCCCGGCACATCGTCCAGCTTCACGCCTTTTTCCATCAGATATTCGTGGATATCGAGCAGACGCGAGCCGGGGAAGATTTTGTCGAACTGGTATTTCTGTAATTGATCGATGCAGGTGCCGCACGACACCACCACGGTTTTGATGTCGAGGTAGTTGAGGGTATTCGCCACCCGGTGAAACAGCACTCGGTTCGTGGTGCTGATGTGCTGTCCCTTGTCGTGATTGCCCGCCGCAGTCTGCGGATAGCCGCAACACAAATAGCCCGGCGGCAGCACGGTGATCGCGCCCACGTGATACAGCATCGCCTGCGTGGCGATGCCCACTTGCGAGAACAGCCGCTCCGAGCCGCAGCCGGGGAAATAAAACACCGCGTCGGCATCCTCCCCTGCTTTGGCCGGATCACGGATCACCGGCACCATGGCCGGATCTTCCAAGCCCAAGAGCGCGCGCGAGGTTTTTTTTGGCAGCCCGCCCGGCATCGGTTTATTGAAAAAATGTATCACCTGCGCCGTCACCGGCGGCAGGCCATGTGTGGCAGGTGGGCGTGCATTTTGTGCGCGCAGCAAGCCCAGGCGTTTGGCAATTCCATAGCCCACGCGCTGGGCCGCATAGCCCCATTCGATCATCGCCTTGCGCGTGAGTTTGATGACGTCGGCGTCGGTGGCATTGAGAAACAGCATCGAAGCAAAGCTGCCGATGTTGAATTGCTTCTGCCCGCGCCTGCGCAAAAAGTTGCGCATCGCAATCGACACATCGCCAAAATCGATATCCACCGGACACGGCGCCAAGCATTTATGGCAAATGGTGCAATGATCCGCCACGTCGTTGAATTCGTCGAAATGCTTGAGCGAAATGCCGCGCCGGGTTTGCTCTTCGTACAAAAAAGCCTCGATCAAAAGGCTGGTGCCGAGAATTTTATTGCGCGGGCTATACAGCAGATTGGCGCGCGGGATGTGCGTGTTGCACACCGGCTTGCACTTGCCGCAGCGCAGGCAGTCTTTGATCGAGTCGGCGATGTCGCCGATCTCCGACTGTTCCATGATCAACGATTCCACTTCCAATAAACTGAAGCTGGGCGTGTAAGCGTTGTGCAGATCGGCACCGGGCAAGAGCTTGCCCTGGTTGAAGTGGCCATGCGGATCGACTTGGCGTTTGTAGGCGGCGAATGGCGCGATGTCCTCTGCCGACAAGAATTGCAGCTTGGTGATGCCAATGCCGTGCTCGCCCGAGATCACGCCGCCAAGCGTCGTCGCGAGCGCCATGATGCGCTCCACTGCTTGGTTCGCCTCTTGCAGCATGGCGTAGTCGTCGGAGTTCACCGGCAGATTGGTGTGCACATTGCCGTCGCCGGCGTGCATGTGCAGGGCGACGAAGACGCGGCTTTTCAGCACGCTCTGGTGTATCGCATCCAACTTGTCGAGCACCTTCTGATATTCGCGCCCGGTGAAAATCTGATGCAGCTCCAGGCGGATTTCGCGCTTCCACGACACGCGCAGGGTGTGATCTTGCAAGACTTGAAACACGGTTTTGGGTGCTAGATCGGGCGCATTTTCATCCAGATTCGCCAGCAGCCATTGCCAGCGCACGCGCGCGTCGTTGATCAGGCTCAGCGCCTGGGTACGGCGATTTTCGGTGAGTGTGGGATCGGGCGTGCTTTCCTCATCGCGGATCAGCGGCAGCTCGCCTTGCAAAAAAGTTTCTAGCGCATCCAGCAGACGCAACTTGTTGCGCGTGGAAAGCTCGATGTTGATGCGCTCTACGCCCTCGGTGTAATCGGCCAAACGCGGCAGCGGGATCACTACGTCTTCATTAATCTTAAAGGCATTGGTGTGCGCGGCAATCGCGGCGGTGCGTGCGCGGTCGAGCCAGAATTTGCGCCGCGTCTCCGGGCTCACCGCGATGAAGCCTTCGCCGCCGCGCGCATTGGCCAGACGCACGATGTGCGAGGCAGCTTCGCCCACGGCGTTTTCGTCATCTGAAGCAATATCGGCCACCAGCACCATATTCGGACGCTGCGGACGGTTGGCTTTGGTGGCATAGCCCACAGCTTTTACATAACGCGCATCGAGATGCTCCAGGCCAGCCAGCAGCGTCAGCGGGTGCTGGTCGAGATAGTCTTTGATCTCGACGATGGCGGGCACGGCCTCGCGCGTCTGGCCAAAAAATTCCAGACAGATGGTGCGCACATGCGTCGGCATTTTATGCAGGATAAAGGTGGCGGACGTGATAATGCCGTCGCAGCCTTCCTTCTGAATGCCGGGCAGGCCCGCCAGAAATTTATCCGTGACGTCCTTGCCCAGCCCCGCCTTGCGAAATTGCGCGCCGGGAATTTCGAGTAGCGT
>JAUXTZ010000106.1 GCA_030681095.1 Burkholderiales bacterium | reverse complement strand
GGGCACGCCCCAGGCCGCCATGGGTGACAGTTGGCCCGGTGCGGCTTCGCTCATCGGCGCGATGATGGTCTGTCCCAAGGGGCCGGTGCTGGGCCAAGCTGCTTTGAAGCCTTCCCACAACACTGCGTTGGTGTCGCCTTCGCCCAACCAGGGCACCGACAGCACGCGCATGTAGAACAACGCACCGAAGAAGGCAGCGAAGAACATCACTTCGGAGAAAATGAACCAGCTCATGCCCCAGCGGAAGGAGCGATCCACTTGCTGATCGTATTTGCCCGACTCGGACTCGGCAATGACAGTGCCAAACCAGCCGAACATCATGTAAAACAGCACCAGCAAACCGGCCAAGATAACCCAGCCGCCCGATGCGATGTGGTTTGACCACATCACCAAACCGCTGGTTAACAACGCCACCGCGGCCGAGCCGACGATGGGCCAGCCCGATGGTTCCGGAAGATAGTAGCTCCCTGCTTGATGATCACTCATTTCTGCTCCTCCTTAAGAGTCGAATCGTTAATTTCGATTTAAACCTTGTTACTTTTACAAAAATTCATTTAGCCGCAAGGTGGGTGACCAGATACACCACCCCCAGCAACACCCCAACAAATAGCGCCGCGCCGATCAAGCCGGCCGCAATCACTTGACCGAGCGTGAGCTTTACCGCATCCGAATCGTAATCAGTGCGCTTGCGCACGCCGAAAAAGCTCCAAAACACGGCGCGCGCCGCTTGCATAAAACTGGTTTTGCGCGGCGCTTGTTCCATATCAGTTATGAAGCGTTACCCACTTTAACTTGCTCGTAGAACGTGTACGACAAGGTGATCGTATGCACATCTTTTGGTAAATCGTTTTGCACCACAAACTGCACCGGCATGATTTTTTCTTCGCCTGGCTTGAGGGTCTGCTGGGTAAAACAGAAGCACTCGATCTTCTTGAAAAAACCGCCAGCGCGCGCCGGTCCGTAACTGGGGATGGCTTGACCCACCATCGTGCGATTGGTCGTGTTCACTACCCGGTACATCACTTGCTTTAATTCACCTGGGTGTACGCGTAAGTGAGCGGTCATCGGCTCGAACTTCCACGGTAAATTTTTGCCCACGTTCGCGTCGAACTCGATGCTGACCCAGCGCGCCGGGTCCATCTGCGTATTCGATACCGCAATCTTGTCCTTCGATACCCCGGTGACTTCACAAATCTTCTTGTAAAACGGCACCAACAAGAAACCAAAACCAAACATCAAGACTGTGACGATGATTAACTTCTTGAGTACAGTCGAATTCTGCTGTTGTGCGTCGGCCATTCTTACCACTTCTTGTTGAACGTCCAGAGAAAAAGTCCAGCCGCGATCGCAAACAGAATCGCCGCAGTGAGGTATTTGTTTCTTTCCTTGGGTTGCTTTTCCACTCAGCGCTCCAAAAATCGGGGCAGCCGTCTGGCCACCCCGAAACCGATTACTTCACGACCGGCGGTGTCACGAACGAATGGTAGGGCGGCGGAGAGGGCAAGTGCGTCCACTCCAGCGATTCTGCGCCTTCCCAAGTGTGGTCGGCCGCCTTCGCGCCGCTCTTGATGCACTTGAGCACCACCACCAACAGGATTAATTGGCTTAAGCCGAAGCCGAATGCACCGATGGTCGCCAACGCGTTGAAGTCGGCGAATTGCAGCGCATAGTCCGGGATGCGGCGCGGCATGCCGGCCAGCCCCAGGAAGTGCATCGGAAAGAACAGGATGTTGAAGAAGATGGTCGACAGCCAGAAATGTAACTTGCCCAGCTTCTCGTCGTACATGCGGCCAGTCCACTTCGGCAACCAGAAATACACGCCGGCGAAGATGGCGTACAGCGAACCCGACACCAGCACATAGTGGAAGTGCGCCACCACATAGTAGGTGTCCTGCAACTGGATATCGACAGGCGTAATCGCCAACACCAGGCCGGTGAAGCCGCCGATGGTAAACAGGCACACGAAACCAATCGCGAACAACATCGGGGTTTCGAAGGTCATCGAACCGCGCCACATGGTGGCCACCCAGTTGAACACTTTCACACCGGTCGGCACGGCGATCAGCATCGTTGCGTACATAAAGAACAACTGCGCCGAGGTCGGCATGCCGGTGGTGAACATGTGGTGCGCCCACACGATGAACGACAAGATCGCAATCGAACCCGTCGCATACACCATGGAGGCGTAGCCGAATAAGGGTTTCCTCGCGAACGCCGGAATGACCTGCGACACGATGCCGAACGCCGGCAGAATCATGATGTACACCTCGGGATGCCCGAAGAACCAGAAGATGTGCTGGAACATCACCGGGTCGCCGCCACCGGCCGCG
The DNA here is from genome assembly GCA_030681095.1 of Burkholderiales bacterium. Lineage (GTDB taxonomy): Bacteria > Pseudomonadota > Gammaproteobacteria > Burkholderiales > Thiobacteraceae > RBG-16-58-11. The sequence continues at coordinate 25,721 of JAUXTZ010000106.1, read as the reverse complement.
TTGAAGAAATTCGTGCCGAAATGGCGGTCAGTCAGCAACATGGTTACCGTGCCCGCCAACACCGGCATCACCGCGATTAAGAGATACGCGGTAATCAGCCAAGTCCACACGAACAACGGCATTTTCATCATCGTCATGCCGGGCGCGCGCATATTGAGGATGGTGGTGACGATGTTGATCGCGCCCATGATGGAGGATATCCCCAGAATGTGCACCGCGAAGATGGTCATGTCGTTGGAGATGCCGCCTTGCAGGAACAAGGGCGGATACATGGTCCAACCGCCCGCGGAAGCGCCACCCGGCACGAAGAAGGACGAAACCAGCATGATGGCAGCCACTGGCAGCAGCCAGAAGCTCCAGTTGTTCATGCGCGGAAACGCCATATCTGGCGCGCCGATCATCATCGGCACCTGCCAGTTGGCGAAGCCGACCATGGCGGGCATGATCGCGCCGAACACCATGATCAGGCCGTGTAGCGTAGTAAGCTGGTTAAAAAACTCCGGCGTGACCACTTGCATGCCCGGCTGAAACAGCTCAGCGCGAATCAATAGCGCCAAACAGCCGCCGGCGAGCAGCATGATGAACGAGAACCATAGGTACAAGGTACCGATGTCTTTATGGTTGGTGGTGGTGATCCAGCGCATCAGGCCAGTTGGGTGACCGTGTCCGTGATCTTGTGCGTGTGTGGCTTCCATTGTCGGCCTCCTAAATTATTTACGTAGTGCTTTGATGTCGGCGGGCTGGACCAGATCGCCGGTCTTATTGCCCAAGGCATTGCGCTCGTAGCTGACGACCGCTGCCAAATCCACATCGTTAAGTTGTTTCCCAAACGCGGCCATCGCAGTACCTGGCTTGCCATTCATCACGATTGCAATGTGCGCAGCCTTGTCGCCCGTCGCGATTTTCGAACCGGTGATCGCGGGGAAAGCGGGCGGGAGCCCCGCGCCATTCGCTTGGTGGCAGGCGGCGCAGTTGGCGGCGTACACTTTCTCGCCTTGCGCTTTCAACTCACCCGCACTGTAGGTTTTGTTCGGGTCCAGGGTTATGGCAGCGGTTTTGGCCTTCTGATCGGCAACCCACTTGGCGTAGTCGTCCACAGACTTTACTTCCACCACAATCGGCATGAAGCCATGATCCTTACCGCACAATTCGGCGCACTGGCCGCGGAAGGTGCCAGGTGTTTTCGCTATGAACCAAGCGTCTTTGATATAGCCCGGGATCGCGTCTTGTTTAATCCCGAAGGCCGGTACCCACCAGGCGTGAATCACATCATTTGCAGTCAGCAGCAGACGGATTTTCTTACCGACTGGAACCACCATCGCGTTATCTACTTCCAGCAGATAATTCTCGCCTTTTTTGGCACTGCCTTCGATTTGATCACGTGGCGTAGAGAGCATTGAAAGGAACTTTATGCCCTCGGTGCGATAGTCGTATTCCCACTTCCACTGATAGCCGGTGACTTTAATGGTGATATCCGGATTGCTGGCATCGCGCATATTGAGGATGACTTTTGTGGATGGGATCGCCATGGCAGTCAAGATGATGAAAGGAATAATCGTCCATATGACTTCGACGGTGGTGTTTTCGTGGAAATGCGCAGCTTTGTGTCCAGCCGATTTGCGGTGCTTCCAGATCGAATAGAACATCGCGCCAAACACCACGACGAAGATGCCCACGCACACCCACATGATCAGTATGTGCAGATCAAAAATCTCCTGCGCTACTTCACTTTGTGGCGTGGGAAGATTGTATTTCGACTCCTCCGCCCACGCGGCCATGGACATCAGGGCCGCGAGCGTCCCCATTCCCATTCCTTTCAACTTACTTAGCATTGGCTACCCCTTTAGCTGGTTGAACCCATTTACTTAAAAATAAAACCGAATTCTTTGTCGCGCTTTCAACGTGGCCACCCTGTTCAGCCGAATGATCAACCAACGTCCGAACCACGCGAAAACTAATGACGACGCCTTGAAGCCCTTTGAATCAATATAAAGCAATAGAACCCAGACAAAGATGTTCCGAAAACCATTTCCCTCTCTCCTAGCTCTCTCCCGCAAGCGGGCGAGAGGGACGCAGGCTCGCTACGCGAGTAGCTGGTTATAGCGGGGGACAACGAGCAATTGGGGCGGACAATCATTGAAAATCTGCCAGCGATTCTGCTTTGCTGCCTTCATCCTGCGGGTGCGGCCTTTTTTATGAGGCTTCGTCGTTTATTAGGTGCGACAAAATAGCACAGGGGTCCCCGCCGGGCAAGCAAAAAGTGCCAATAAACCCTTTAGATTCCTGTATTTAAAGTTATTATATCGCTACATTATTATTTTCTGATTTACGGAAATTCACATGAAAAATCAGATAAACCACTTATCAATCATGGTTTTTTCTGCTGTTGTCATGGGAGGCAAAACGCATAACAAGGGAGCGGAAATGCGTTCCTTCAAGCTCGCTAAATTGCTTTCAACTGCACGCATCGTTGGATCGATCTGATTCGCCACCCAAGCTTCCAATTTAATGCCGCGCCGCTGCATCGCTTCCACCGTAAGCAAGGCGTGATTTAAGCAGCCGAGACGCATGCCCACCACCAAGATCACCGGCAAGTTCAAGCGCACTACGATATCCGCAGCGGTCTGTGTTGCGTTGAGCGGTACGAGCAAGCCGCCCACACCTTCTACGATCACTTCGTCAGATTGGGATTCAATTTCGCGATACGCGGATTCGATGCGCGCCAGGTCGATTTCTATTCCGGCTTGTTGCGCAGCTATATGCGGCGCGATCGGAAACTCGAATGCATAGGGATTCATCAATGCGAGCGGCAAAGCGACATTTGATACGGCGCGCAGTTGCGCGACATCGTCATTGAGCCAACCTTCCGGTGTTTTCACACATCCGGCGGAGACCGGTTTCATCGCGGCGACCCGCTTGCCCGCCACCACCCCGCGCTGAATCAAGGCTTGCGCCACCAGCGTTTTACCCACGCCGGTGTCGGTGCCGGCGATAAACAAACCGCTCATCGCAGCCCCGCTTGCCGCGCTTGGATTTTAAATTCGATCACTTGTCGGCCATCCGCCAGTTTTGGTTTTTTATCATTCACCCAGGCGTGGCCATATACCACCTCAAACGTAGCCGGTAGCCGGCCTTCTTTGCGCAGCTGTTCATAGCGTTGCAGCATGGCCTGCCATTTGCGCTTACCCATCAAACCGTGTCCGCGCCCGCTGGTGACGTTATGCGCACCGATCGCTTTCAACTCGCGCAACAACGCGGTCACATCCGGATAGGTCAGCGTGATCATTTCCATATCCATGACCGGCGTACTGAAACCGGCATACAGCAACTGGTCGCCGATGTCGTGCATGTCGACAAATCGGTTCACATGCGTATGGCCGTCAATGCCGCTGAAGGCTTGCCGCAACTCGCGCAAGGTATCCGGCCCAAACGTGCTGAACATGAGCAACCCCCCCGGCGCCAGCACGCGCTGAAACTCACTGAAGGTCGACTGCAAATCGTCGCACCACTGCAAGGCGAGATTCGACCACAACAGATTCACGCTGGAAGTTTTCAGCGGCAAGCGGCTGATATCGCCCCCCACATACTGCGGCAGGTTTCCGGTGAGGAAAGGCAAGCTGCGCTTCCACCATGGCTCAGCATCACGCGCGACTTGCAGCATGTTCTGCGCAATATCCAGCCCCAGCACGCGCGCTTGGGGGTAACGACTCGCTAAGGCGCGCGCGCCCACACCGGTCCCCGCACCTGCATCCAACACCCACTGCGGATCCAGCTTCACCCAATCCAGCCGCTCCAACATGCGCTGATTTACTTCGCGTTGCAGCACAGCAGCTTGATCATACGAGTGCGCCGCATGTTCGAAGGCGCGCCGCATTAAGCGCTTGTCGATTTGTACCGGCAGATCTTCAGCCATGGAGAAACCTCGTCATCGCATCAAGTGTCGCTTGGGGATGTGACAAAAACGGCGCATGCGCCGCACCGCGCACCATTTCGAGCTGCGCCTGAGGCAAGGCTTGCGCCAGCCACTGCCCCGCTGAGGGTGGCGTCAGCGTATCGTGGCTGCCGTGAATCACGAGTGTGTCTTGCTGGATCGCGCCCAGCTCCTCGCGCAAATCCAGCTCGGACAAAATCGCCAAGCCCGCGCGCAAGGTTGCAAGGCTTGGCCGGCCGCGCGCAAACAGCTGCTCGCGCAGCGCGGCAATCGTTGCCCGCGCTTCATCGCCGCTGCGGGCCTGCAAGGATAAAAACCGTTTCAAAGTGCCCTCGTAATCTTGTTCCAGGCTAGAGAAAAATTCCGCCAATACCGGGTCGGATAGGCCATGTGCCCAGTCTTCGCGCTGGCGGAAGCAGGGGGTGGTGCCGATCAATATCAGCTTATCGATCTGTTGCGGCGCAACGCGCGCCCATTGCAGCGCTACTTGCCCCCCCAATGACCAGCCGATGACATGTGTGCGCTCGGGCAGCGCCCGTGCCACGCTTTGCGCTATTGCTTCGAGCGTATACGGCTCGCACGCCGGGCTTGTGCCATAGCCGGGCAAATCCACCACATGCACGCGAAACCGTTCTGCCAATGACTCGCGCACACCATCCCAAATCCCGCCGTGCAGCCCCCAACCGTGCAGGAGCGCGAGGTCCGGGCCATGGCCGACGGTTTCGATGTGTAGCGAATTCATAAGTCCTGTGGCTACGCGTTTTTTTCGAATTCATTCAAAGCTTCGCACAGCCGCCGCACATCCTCTTTGCTATGCGCCGCCGAGAGCGAGATGCGCAAGCGTGCTTCACCTTTGGGCACCGTCGGTGGGCGAATCGCCGGCACCAGGATGCCGCGCTCGCGCAAGACCTCGCTCACCGCCATCACCTCGCGATTGCCGCCAATGATCAGCGGCTGAATCGGCGTTTCGGATGGCAGCAAGCGCCAGCTCGGGGTGTTCAAGCGCTGCTTGAGATAGGCCGCGAGTTCGCGCAGATGCTGGCGGCGCCAGGCATCAGTACGCATCAAGTGCAGGCTGGTGATCAAGGCACTGGCCAACAAGGGCGGAAAGGCCGTGGTGTAAATGTAAGTGCGCGCGCGCTGCATCACGGTTTGAATCAGCGCCTCGCTCCCGGCAAGGAAAGCGCCGAACACGCCCGCCGCTTTGCCCAGCGTCGCCATGTAAATGATACGCGGGGACGCGACACCAAAATATTCCAGCACACCGCGCCCGTGTTCCCCCAACACGCCGAAGCCGTGCGCGTCGTCGAGCATCAGACTCGCGTCGTAGCGCTCGCACAATGCGAGCAATGCAGGCACTGGGGCGATGTCGCCGTCCATGCTGAATACCGCGTCGGTCACCACCAGCTTGCGCCGATGTTTGGCCGACGCCAGCATGACCTCTAACTGCTTGAGATCGAAATGGGAATAGCGCTGGAAACGCGCCCGCGACAACAGCGCTGCATCGTTGAGCGAGGCATGGTTGAGCTTATCCGCCAGCACCAGGTCGTTGCGCCCCATGAGCGCCGACACGATGCCGAGATTGGCCATGTAGCCGGTGGAAAAGGTGAGCGCGGCTTCCTGTTGCACGAACGCGGCGAGCTCCTGTTCCAACTGCTGATGCGCCGCGCTGTGGCCAACCATCAAATGTGAAGCACCCGCACCGACGCCGTATTGCGCGGCACCACGGCACGCGCTATCGATCAGCGCGGGGTGGCTGGCGAGGCCGAGATAATCATTGCTGCCAAAGGCGAGATAATCCTGTCCGTCGATTTGCACATGCGCGCCCTGCGCACTCTCCAATACCCGGCGCGAACGCAGCAAGCCTTGCGCATCGAGCTCAGCCATCTCAGCGGCGAAGTCCGCAAAAAAGCCCGGGGATTCCTCCGCCTTACGCTTCACACCTCGCCCCTCACGGCTGCGGACGCAGCCCCGGTCCATCCTCGCCCATCGGCCGCATGCCGAGTTTTTCTAGCAAGTCCATATCGTGCGTCGCTTCCGGGTTGCCGGTAGTGAGCAGCTTGTCGCCGTAGAAAATGGAATTCGCGCCGGCGAGAAAGCACATCGCCTGAATCGCCTCGCCCATCTGCTGCCGCCCTGCGGAGAGACGCACAAAACTCTTGGGCAGGGTAATGCGCGCAACGGCGATGGTGCGCACGAATTCCAACGGATCCAGCGCCTCGGTGCCGTACAGCGGCGTGCCCTCGACTTGCACCAGCATATTGATCGGCACCGATTCCGGTTGCGGATCAAGATTGGCCAGTTGCGTGATGAGTCCCGCGCGCTGGTTCCGCGATTCGCCCATGCCGACGATGCCGCCACAACAGACGTGCATGCCGGCGTCGCGCACGCGGCCGAGCGTATCCAGTCGGTCCTGATAATCGCGGGTGCTGATGATTTCTCCATAAAACTCAGGCGCGGTGTCGAGGTTGTGGTTGTAGTAATCGAGGCCGACATCGCGCAGTTTTTGCGCTTGGCCTTCGCGCAGCATGCCGGCGGTAAGACAGGTTTCCAGGCCCAGCGCTTTCACGGCCTTCACCATTTCGAACACCGGCTCAAGTTCGCGGTCCTTCGGACTGCGCCAAGCCGCGCCCATGCAAAAGCGCGTGGCGCCCGTTTGCTTGGCGGCGGTGGCTGCGGCGATCACTTCATCTAATTGCAGCATGCCTTCGTTTTCGACCCCGGCATGGTGCCGTGCCGATTGCGGACAGTAGCCGCAATCCTCCGGACAACCGCCGGTCTTGATCGACAGCAGCGTGGACAGCTGCACCACGTTCGGATCGAAATGGCTGCGATGCACCGTCTGCGCGCGGTACATCAGGTCACTAAACGGCAGCGCAAACAACGCCTCAACTTGTGCAACACTCCAAGCCGCGACCGCGGTTTTTTCCATCACAGCATCACTCATTGACCGGTACCTCGATGACAATATCGCGCCACGCTTCGCGCCGCGCTTTGAAAATTTCCCAGATCGCCGCAGGAATCAATCCAACCGCGATCAGGGCCCAAATGACCAACACCCCCTTCAACCCGCCGATCCAACTCAAAATGGGCTGGCCAGCAATCACCATCGCACCCACCACGCCGTAAAATCGATAACCAGCCCGGCGCGTATAGTGCGCGACCCGTTCATCCGGATGGTGCGCGTTCGCCGCATACACGAACATCGAGGCGCCAATCCAAATCATGAACAAGGGAATCGGTATGATCACAGCGACGATAGTGGCAAGATTGAATACCTGCGCCGCGAAACGACAGCGGTCGGCTTCAAGCACTTTTTTGATTTTCACGACGCCCTAGGCTTTACAGTAACATTGGATAAACTCGTTGAATAATCTATGATTTTCGGAATCAAGTCAATGCTTCAGCCAGCCTCCATGAACAGCCGCCTAAAATTATGGCATATCCTGTTCGGGCAAGATTGCCTGTTATGTGCAGCGGCCAGTGGCGCACAAATGCTCTGCCCCGCGTGCCATGCCAGCCTGCCGCATATCACCCACGCTTGCCCGCGCTGCGCCGCGCCGAGCGCCAGCCAAGTGTGCGGCGAATGCTTGAAGCATCCACCTGCATTCGATCGCACCCGCGCCGCATTGGAATACGCTTTCCCCACCGACAAACTAATCCAGGCCCTCAAATATGGCGGCCAACTCGCACTGGCCAAATTATTCGGGGAATTGCTGGCCGAGGCGCTTGCCGACCAAGCCCGCCCTGAAATCATCCTGCCAATGCCGCTACACCCGGCACGACTCAAAATGCGCGGCTTCAATCAAGCGTTGGAGATCGCCAAAGTCATCGCCAAACGGCTCGATATCCCGCTTGCTCCGGGCCTCGCCCAACGCGTGGTCGACACCACGCCGCAAGCTTCCTTGCCTATCGATACACGGCACAAGAACGTGAAAGGCGCGTTTGCCTGCGACCAGGATTTACACGGTCAACACATCGTCGTGGTGGATGACGTCATGACCAGCGGCGCGACACTACATGAGCTTTCGAAAAGCTTGAAGCGCGCCGGTGCAGCGCAAGTGGATGTGTGGGTCGTGGCACGCGCCGTCACACACCATTAGCTCGGCCGGAGAAGATGAGCCAGCTGAAAATCGAACACGCCGTCACCCTGATTTGCGATCAGGGCTGTGTCCGCATCCGCGTGTTGATCCAGACACTCGAAACAGGTTCGGCGATTCAGGAAACCACTGAACTGAATGAGGCGGAACGCCAAGCCGTGCTGGCAGAATTGAAAAGCATTATGGCGATCTATGACCTGCGCAAGTGAGCCGCGCGGATCACCACTTCATCCGGGCACCCCTATTTCGGTACCGAGACTTGAACCATGCGCGCTTCGATGGTTGCCGCTTGACGCGCGAGGTAGGGCGAATTTGGGCGCTTCTCGAAATAACGCGGGCGCGGCACCATGGCCGCCAAGCGTGCCGCTTGATAGGCGGAAAGACCTGCCGCACTGCTTCGATAATAATGCCGCGCAGCGGCTTCGGCGCCGTATACGCCTTCGCCCCATTCGATCACATTCATATAGATTTCCAAGATGCGGCGCTTGGGCATCATTTGCTCCAACATCAGCGTGATGATGGCTTCCTGGCCTTTGCGCACATAGGAGCGCTCGCCGGAGAGAAATAAATTCTTCGCCAATTGCTGGCTGATGGTGGAGCCGCCGGCGACCACTTTGCCCTTCTTCTCGTTTTTCTTCAGCGCCTTCTCGATGCCCTCGATATCAAATCCCTCGTGCGCCAGGAATTTCGCATCCTCGGCCGCGATCAATGCGCGCTTGAGATGAATCGAGATTTTCTCGTAGGGTACCCAGCGGTGCTTCAGCGCCGCGTCCTCGCCCATTTTTTCTTGCAGCAGCACCAAGCGCCGCTCCATAAACGCCGTCGCGCCCGGATTGTGATCGACGTACCACCAGACATGCGCGAAGATCCACGCTTCATAGGTGAGCACCAAGATAATCACCAGCGCAATACTGCGCCACAACCATCGCCAAAGCGTTTTCAACATAAGGATATTAACTGCGCAAAAGCGCGATGACTGATTGGGTCTCGGGCCGCACGCCGCGCCAAACATAAAACGATTCCGCCGCTTGCTCCACCAGCATGCCCAGGCCATCGGCCAGATGCGTTGCATGATTGGCCTCGGCAAAGGCGAGAAACGGCGTGAGTCCTTTGCCGTACATCATGTCATAGGCCAGCGCGCCGGGCGCGATGATACGCGGCGGCAAGGGCGGCAATTCGTCGTTGAGGCTGCTCGAAGTGGCATTGATGACCAGATCAAAGCGCGCGCCGGCCAGGCTCGGGTAGTCGCTCGCCTGCACCTTGCCGTGGGCCGTGAATTGCTCTGCGAGCGCTGCTGCTTTGTGCGGCGTGCGATTGGCGAGGGTCAGCGAATTTGGCTTGCACGACAGCAAGGGCAACAGCACACCGCGCGCCGCGCCGCCCGCGCCCATCAGCAACACATCTTTACCTTGGATAGCGAAACTGAGATTTTGTGTGATGTCGCGCACCAGCCCCGCACCATCGGTGTTATCACCCAAGACTTGTTCGCCGTTGAAGCGCAAGGTGTTTACCGCCTGCGCCAGGCGCGCACGCTCAGTAAGTTCTGTCGCGTATCGATAAGCCTCTTGTTTGAACGGCACCGTTACATTCGCGCCTCGGCCGCCAGCCGCGCGAAACGCATCCACCGCCGCCGCGAATTCGTCGGTCGGGGCAAGCAATGCTTCATAACGGATATCTTCACCAGTCTGGCGTGCAAACGCAGCATGAATCAGCGGCGACTTGCTGTGGGAGATGGGGTTGCCGAAAACGGCGTATTGATCAGGCATCAGGCATCAGGCATCAGGCGTCGGGGTTCGTATTTTAACTCAACGCACATCGCCTCACCTGAAGCCTGCCGCCCGACCCCTGACGCCTGAACTCTAACTCTGCATCCAGGGCAACCCCGCCTTTTTCCAGCCATTGATATTGCGCTGCTGGCTGACTTTATCGCGGTCACCTTCGAAGCCTTCGATCACGTTGTAGCACTCGTTGTATCCGGCCAGCGTGGCGGCTTCGGCGGCTTTGTGTGAGCGGCCGCCGCTACGGCAGATAAACATCACCAGCGCCTCGGGATCGACCATTTGCTTGAACTGTTGCATAAAGTAGGGGTTGGCATGCCAGCCGGGATAGGTCTGCCATTCCACTTGCACTGCACCGGGGATAATGCCGGTTAAATCCCATTCTGCGCGGGCACGTACGTCCACCAATTTGGCTTGCGGGGCCAGCAACAAGATTGCGTGCGCTTCCTGCGGGGTCAACGCGCCGAGATAGGGTAGATGAGCCTGCTGGGCCCGGTCTTGGGCCTGGGTCAAAATTTTGCTGATCGTAGGCATTGTTCAATCTCTTGATGTGCGGCTGCTACAATCGAGTATAGCCATTTTTCTTCAATCGAGCCCATCTTGCCCGCCCTCCATTCCCACCCGCACCACCACAGCGACCGTTACCACGAAACACAGAAATCCACCTGGGTCAGCGTCTGGATCAATTTCTTCCTTACCGTGCTGCAAATCGTGGTCGGGTATTTCGGGCGGTCGCAAGCCTTGATGGCGGATGGTTTGCATTCGCTCTCCGATCTGCTCTCCGATTTTCTGGTGCTGTATGCGAACCGCGAGAGCAATCGCTCGGCGGATGCCGCGCACCCCTACGGCCATGCGCGGATTGAAACCGCCGCCACTTTCATTCTGGGCGTGGTGCTGGCGGGTTTGGGTTTTGCCCTGTTGTGGGGCGCAGGCGCCAAACTGCAAGACCCGTCCGCGATCCAGCCGGTGCATGTGGCCACGCTGTATATCGCCATGCTCACTTTGGTGTCGAAAGAACTGCTGTATCGCTATCTGATGGCAGTGGCGAAGAAATTGCGCTCGCAACTGCTGGCGGCGAACGCTTGGCATTCGCGTTCGGATGCGGCTTCCTCGCTGGTGGTGGTGGTGGGCATCGGCGGCAATTTGCTGGGATATCGATATCTTGATTTGATCGCGGCGGTATTGGTCGCCTTCATGATCGTGCATATGGGCTGGAAAATGGCCTTCCAAGCGCTTTCGGATTTGATCGACACCGCACTCGACGAAGCATCCGTGGCCAACATTCGCGCCACCATATCGAGCACACCCGGGGTGCTGGGGTTGCATGAGCTGCGCACGCGCAAGATGGGCGATCAAGCCTTAGTCGACGCACACATTCTGGTCGATCCGCGTATCAGCGTATCCGAAGGCCACCATATCGCGGAACGTGCGCGCAAACGGGTGCTGGAGACGCATGAAGTATTAGATGTGATGGTGCATATCGATCCGGAGGACGACGCGACGGCTACGCCTTCGGCGCATTTGCCCGGACGCAATGAGTTGATTGCGCATCTCAACGCTGCCCTACCCGACGGGTTGCCCACGCCGGAGCGGATCGTGTTGCATTATCTCGATGGCAAGGTAGAAGCAGAGTTATTCATGCCGGAAGCGTTCTGCGCCCAACCGGCGCAAATGGCTCGGTTGCGCAAGGAATTAAACCAATTCGTGCGCGACGACCCGTTGTTTCGCTCGGTGCGCCTGGAAAAGACGGCGCACTAAAATGGTGCGCTTAACTTAAAAGCCGCCCCATTTTAGGGCGCTATCTACCACTGCCACGACAAAACGGCTTGTGGCATAATGCTTTTTTTCGTTTTTCACGTGGCACGTTTTCTGCTATTTACCTGCCCGAGACACCCTATTTCACGCAGTTTTATTAATCACCTACGCTTCATCTGAGGAGAAATCACATGGCGGTCGCCGACGTAATGAAAATGGTTAAAGACAATGAAGTACGCTTCATTGACTTTCGCTTCACCGACACCCGTGGCAAGGAGCAACACGTTACCGTGCCGGTCAGCGCGTTCGACGAGGACAAGTTTGAAAGCGGCCACGCGTTCGATGGTTCTTCCATCGCCGGCTGGAAAGGCATTCAAGCCTCCGACATGCTCCTGATGCCGGATCCCGATACTGCCAACATGGATCCGTTCATGGAAGAGTCCACCATGATCCTGACTTGCGACGTGATTGAGCCGTCCGACATGAAGGGTTATGACCGCGATCCGCGCTCTATCGGCAAGCGCGGCGAAGCTTATTTAAAATCCACCGGCATCGGCGACACCGTGTATTTTGGCCCGGAACCCGAATTCTTCATTTTTGATTCCATTACCTGGCATAGCGACATGTCCGGCTGCTCCGTGAAGATTGAAGCACAAGAAGCCGCATGGAGTTCCAGCGAAAAATACGAAGGCGGCAATATCGGTCACCGCCCCGGCGTCAAAGGCGGCTACTTCCCGGTGCCCCCGGTCGACAGCCTGCAGGACGTACGTTCCGCCATGTGTCTGGCGCTGGAAGAAATGGGCGTACCAGTTGAAGTGCACCACCACGAAGTGGCCACCGCCGGTCAGTGCGAAATCGGCACCAAATTCAGCACCCTGACGCAACGCGCCGACTGGACCCAGATTCTGAAATATGTGGTGCAAAACGTGGCGCACTCCTATGGCAAAACCGCTACCTTCATGCCTAAGCCCATCGTCGGCGACAACGGCTCCGGCATGCACGTGCACCAATCCATTTGGAAAGGCGGCCAGAATCTGTTCGCAGGCAACGGTTACGCCGGCCTGTCCGAACTGGCGCTGTTCTACATCGGCGGCATCATCAAGCACGCCAAGGCGCTGAACGCGATCACCAACCCCGGCACCAACTCCTACAAGCGTCTGGTGCCCGGTTTCGAAGCGCCGGTGATGTTGGCTTACTCCGCCAAGAACCGCTCCGCTTCGATCCGCATCCCGCATGTGGCTAACCCCAAAGGCCGCCGCATCGAAGTGCGTTTCCCAGACCCCTCCGCGAACCCCTACCTCGCTTTCACCGCGCTGATGATGGCCGGTCTGGATGGCATTCAGAACAAGATTCACCCAGGCGATGCCATGGACAAGAACTTGTACGACTTGCCGCCGGAAGAAGAGAAAATGATTCCGAAGGTGTGCCATTCCCTGGATATGGCGCTGGAGCATCTGGACAAGGACCGCGAATTTCTGACCCGCGGCGGCGTATTCTCCAACGAGATGATCGATGCCTACATTGAACTGAAGATGGAAGAAGTAACGCGCTTCCGCATGACCACGCATCCGGTCGAGTTCGACATGTATTACAGCCTGTAAGCAGGCGTTTCAGCAGTAAAGATGAAGGGCGGCCTCGTGCCGCCCTTTTTATTGCGTCAACGCCATGCATGAAATTTCGTTTATCCTCTCAAGGGTTACGTTGCAAAGCCGATTGCTCTGGCATAAACTCGATTTACCCCCATGAAGCCAATCTACATTCACCCACTCATAAGCATCCTCTCCGCAGCGCTGTTGCTGACATTGAGTGCGCGCACCAGCGCGGAAGAAATGTACAAGCATGTGGACGAACACGGACGCGTGACTTACTCCAACAAGCCGATGAAGGGCGGGAAAAAAGTCGATCTCCCGCCGCTATCCACGCTACCCACGCCGAAGGTCGCCCCCCAGCCTGCACCGCAAGCGGAAGCGGTTCCCGACAAGGATTCGCGTCGCAAAACGCTGCAAGAAGAAATCGCCAAAGCAGAAAAAGCCTTGGCCGCGGCTAAGGCAGCAGCCAAAGAAGGCGCGGAAAAACCCGAAGTCTTCAAACACACCAAGACCGTGAACGGCAAAGACGGCAAGCCGGAGACAATTACCCAAACAGGCCGCAACGTCGTGGCTTATGAAGAAAAAATGAAAAAACTCAACGACGAAGTCGCGCTGCACGAAAAAAACCTGGAACAGCTCAAGGCCGAACTGGCCGGCCTGGGCGGTAAAAAAACAAGCGATTCTAAAGAAGACAAAAAGTGAACCTGACACGCCTCGCCTTACTCATCACCGCCACCTTTCTCGCTCACCCCGCCACCGCCGAAATCTACAAATACGTGGATGAGAATGGCCGCATCACCTATACCAATGTGCCAAAAAGAGGCGCCAAGAAACTCGATCTAGACCCAGCAACAGCCGCGAAATCACGCGGCAACGCTGGCCCGGCGAGTTTCCCCAAGGTAGACAACCAAACGCAGAAAAAACGTGATGATCAGCGCAAGCAAATCCTGCAAGAGGAGCTTGCCACCGAAGAAAAATCACTCGCCGATTCAAAAATCGCGCTAAAAGAAGGCGAAACGCAACGCTTGGGCGATGAAGCGCGCAACTATCCCAAGTATCTCGACCGCATCAAGCGACTCAAAGACAACGTCGCACTGCACGAAAGAAATATCGAAGCCCTGAAGAAAGAGTTGGGCGAGTTCAAATAGGTTTCAGGGCGCCTCTAGAAATTCAAAGTTCTAAGCAAGACGAGGCGCGAGCAAAAAATGTTTACGCCGCATATTTTTGATATGTAAGAAAACTTTTTTTGCACGCAACGAAGTATTGCGACGAAATTTGGATTTATAGAGGCGCCCTTCACCCCCCTGGCCCGCTTATTGCTGGTCATATTGCTATGATGACTAGCAATGACCCTTATCCGAATGCTGGCGTGAACGAATCCCCCCCGCTTGGACTGGAGCAACTGTCCACAGCGATGCTCCTGCTCGACCAGGATTTTCGCGTTTGCTACGCCAATCCGGCAGCGGAAAATCTGTTTGAGTTCAGCCGCAAGACCATCGGTGGCACACCAGTCAATCAGGTTTTTATCGAAACCGGCGGGCTGATCGCCGCCTGCGAGGCCGCTTTCACCAATAGCGCCAGCTATACCGAGCACGAGATGACGCTGACTACCAGCGCGCATACTTTTCAAGTCAGCCTCACCGTCAGTCCGGTGTTCGCGGGGGAAGCGCGCTTACTGCTCGAATTTCACCAAATAGACAAACACCTGAAGATCGCGCGCGAAGAACGCATGCAGTTGCAACAACAGTACAACCGCGAGATGCTGCGCAATTTGGCGCATGAGATTAAAAATCCACTCGGTGGCATTCGCGGCGCGGCACAACTGTTGGAGCACGAATTACCCAAGCAAAGCTTGCGTGAATACACGCAGGTCATCATCAAGGAAGCGGATCGCCTGCAATCGTTGATGGATCGACTGCTCGCGCCGAACCGTATCGCCAAATTTTCCGCGGTCAACGTACACGAGGTATTGGAGCGGGTGCGCAGCCTGATCCTGGCCGAGCACCCGGAAGGGCTCACGCTCCGACGCGACTACGACACCAGCTTGCCGGATCTGATGGCCGACCACGAGCAGCTGATCCAAATCGTACTCAACATTGTGCGCAACGCGGTACAGGCGATGCAGGGCCAAGGTGAGATCACCTTCCGCACGCGCATCGCGCGACATGTCACGCTGAGCAAAAAATCTTTTCGTCAGGCGATCGAGTTGAAGATCATCGACAATGGCCCCGGCATCCCCGAGGCTATCCGCGAGCAGATTTTTTATCCGCTGGTCACCAGCAAGGAAGAAGGCACCGGCTTGGGGCTCACCATCGCACAAACCTATGTTACGCATCATGGCGGCAGCATCGATTGCGATAGCCAACCCGGCCGCACCTGCTTCACCGTACTGCTGCCCTACAACCATTTCAACTCACACTAAGACACGACTATGACCGAGACCCAACCCATCTGGATTATCGACGACGACCGCTCCATTCGCTGGGTGTTCGAGAAAGCGCTCGCGCGCGAAAGCCTCGAATTCAAATCATTCGGCTCAGCCAAGGAGGCGCTCACCGAATTGGAGCATTCCACGCCGCAAGTCGTGGTGAGCGACATTCGCATGCCCGGCGGCTCCGGGCTCGATTTGCTGCAAACCATCAAAGAACGGCACCCCGGCATCCCCGTCATCATCATGACGGCTTATTCGGATCTGGATAGCGCGGTGGCTGCGTTTCAAGGCGGTGCGTTTGAATATCTGGCGAAGCCGTTCGATGTCGATCACGCGGTGGAATTGATCCGGCGCGCCTTGAATGAGAGCCGGCGCGGACAAGTTGCGGCGGAAGAAATCGAAGGCGCGCAAGAAATTCTCGGCCAAGCGCCGTCGATGCAAGAGGTGTTCCGCGCCATCGGCCGCCTGGCGCAATCGCACGCCACCGTGATGATCACCGGCGAATCCGGCACCGGCAAGGAATTGGTGGCGCGCGCTCTGCATCGCCACAGCCCGCGCCGCGACAAACCCTTCATCGCCATCAACACCGCCGCGATCCCGAAAGATTTGCTGGAGTCGGAATTATTCGGCCATGAACGCGGCGCATTCACCGGCGCCCAAGCCATGCGCCGCGGCCGCTTCGAGCAAGCCGACGGCGGCACGCTGTTTCTGGATGAGATCGGCGACATGCCACCAGATTTGCAAACGCGCTTGCTGCGCGTGTTGTCCGACGGCCAGTTTTATCGTGTTGGCGGGCACCAGCCGATCAAGGCCAATGTGCGGGTGATCGCGGCCACGCATCAAAATCTGGAACAGCGGGTGAAACAAGGGCTGTTCCGCGAAGACCTGTTTCATCGCTTGAATGTGATTCGCCTGCGCCTGCCCAGCTTGCGCGAACGGCGCGAAGATATTCCGCTGCTGGCAAAACATTTCCTGGCTAAAAGCGCGATTGAACTCAATGTCGAAGCCAAAAAACTATCCGAGGCCGCGCTCAAATATTTGCAATCGCTCGACTGGAGCGGCAACGTGCGCCAACTGGAAAATATTTGCCACTGGCTCACCGTCATGGCGCCGGGGCAAAACGTCGATGTCGCCGATCTGCCGCCGGAGCTAAAGGGCGAGCCGACCGTCAGCACCGGGCAGGATTGGATCTCGGCTTTGGAACGCGAACTCGTCAACCGCCTCAATCACGGCGAGACCGCCATCATGGACACGCTGGTCGCGCAATTCGAGAAGACCTGCATCCTCAAAGCCCTGGCGCACACCGGCGGGCGGCGCATCGAAGCGGCGAATCTATTGGGCCTGGGGCGCAACACCCTCACGCGCAAGATTCAGGAATTGGGGATAGATGATAAAGGCGGCGAGAAATAATCAGCTGGCTTTTCACGCAGCCGCTGCAACTCCCCCAGGCAAAAATGGATGTACGCCAAGCCGATATAAATCGGCGTGAAGAAATTCAGAATCGGAATGTAGTGCACAAACCCCAAAATCGCGCCCAGCCCAAACAAGCGCCCGTTGGCGCGCGCTTTGATTTGCTCGAATTCCTCGCGGCTCGCATGATCCATCAGCGCGTCGTACATGAATAAGCGTTGGTTGAGATAGGCGGACAATAGCGTCGGCACCACCAGCGCACCGAACGGAATCAACCACAGTGGTAGCGTAATAATCCAAAGTACTAAAAACACCACGACCACGATTAAGCCATTCCACACGCTACCCATGAACGTGCCGCCATGCTTCATTTCCAGATCAGGATATTCACGCGCCACCACAAAATTCAGCATCACCGGCATCGCGAACACCGCCGCGAATAGGAGTGAAGTGACATAGACTGCGGGTAACAACAGCGACAGCAACAACAGCGTTATTAGCCAATGCGCGATCCAGGCAAATCCCCAATCCACCAAAGTCGCTTCCAACTCCATCCCTTGCGCTAGCCGCAGCAACTCGCCCGACCATGCATCCCAGAACCACCAAAACACCCCGCCCCAAAACAGCAGCGCCAGCAGCATCGGCCACAGCGTCAACACCAACATCTTCGGCTGCAATTGGCTTTTCAGGCCCTTGCCCAACGCATCCAGAATCGTATCCATACCGTTCCTTTCTTATCCTTTGATGCACAACAGCGGCGCGAGCTTCGCTACCTTGCGCGCCAGGCCCGCATGGTCAGCGGCGTCTACCACCTCCGACACGTCTTTGTAAGCGCCGGGCGCTTCTTCCGCCACGCCACGCAGCGATGGGCTGCGGATCAACACGCCGTGACGCGCCAAGTCGTCCACCAGCTCCCGCCCGCGCCAGCGCTTGTTGGCTTGGGTGCGGCTCATGGCGCGGCCCGCGCCATGGCAGGCAGAACCAAAGGCATGCGACTCGCTCTCCTCACATCCGGCGAGAATGTAGGAGGCGGTCCCCATCGAGCCGCCGATCAGCACCGGTTGACCGACATGGAAATATTGCTCCGGCAGATCGGGGCGGCCCGGGCCAAACGCGCGGGTGGCGCCCTTGCGGTGGACGAACAAGCGGCGCTGCACGCCGTCCACCACATGCGTCTCCAGCTTACAGGTGTTGTGCGATACATCGTAGAGCAGGTCGAGCCGCGCTTGGGGCAGCACCGCGGCGAAAGCCTCGCGCGTGAGATGGGTGATGACTTGGCGGTTGGCGAGCGCGCAATTGATAGCGGCGCGCATGGCGCCCAAATATTGCTGCCCGATGTCGGAATGAATCGGTGCGCAGGCCAGCTCCCGGTCCGGCAATTGAATGCCGTAGTCTTTGGCGCTCAGCGCCATGCGCTTTAAAAACTCGGTGCCGATCTGATGCCCGAGCCCGCGCGAGCCGCAATGAATCGAGACCAGGATGTCACCCACTTTCAAACCATAGGCCTGCGCGATGCGCGCATCGAAAATCTCCATCACGCGCTGCACTTCCAGGTAATGATTGCCCGAGCCAAGGGTGCCAACTTCGTCGCGCTGCCGACGCTTGGCAAAATCGGACACTTCATGCGGCGCGGCATCCGCTGCGCAGCCATTTTCTTCGATGTGCGCCAAATCGGCGGCTTCGCCGTAGCCTTGCTTCACCGCCCATTGCGCGCCGCCTTTGAGCATGGCATCCATTTCCTGTGCCGAAAGATGGATGCTTCCGGTACTGCCGACGCCGGCGGGCACGCGCGCAAACAGCGTATCCGCGAGGCGTTGCTTCACCGGCTCGATGTCGTCCAGCGTGAGCCCGGTGTGCAGCGTGCGCACACCACAGGAAATATCAAAGCCCACCCCGCCGGCCGACACCACGCCGCCTTGATCCGCATCGAACGCCGCCACCCCGCCGATGGGAAAGCCATAGCCCCAATGCGCATCGGGCATGGCGTATGAAGCCTTGACGATGCCGGGCAGGGTCGCGACATTGGTCACCTGCTCGTACACCTTCTCGTCCATGTCGCGCATCAGCGCTTCGCTGGCGAAGATCACCGCCGGCACGCGCATCTTGCCGTGCGGCTCGACACGCCACTCGTAATCGGAAACTTTGCTGAAGCGGGAAAGATCCATGGGGCTCCTACACGTCAACGATACATTGCGCGAGCCATTCACCGGTTTCGGTTTGCGCAACCTTCAATTCAGTATAGGTAGCGCCTTTGACTTCCACCACCGGCTGGTGCCGCGCTACATCAATCGGCTCGCCCCAAGCGGTGGCGCTCAGATGCTCGCCTTGGATCGTGACCTGAAAACGCGCAAACAGCAGATGGCGCGTCGCCATTTCAAACACCAGGCGATTCAGCCAATCGGCCAACAAATATTCGGCGTCTGGTGCATCGCACGTGACCGCGACCGCTTCCTTGGCTTGTACCAGCGCCGGATCGCAGATCACCGCCGTCATCGCCAAAGCCGCTTGCTCGAACGCCTCGTTCAGCGTGTTGCCGATGCCGCGCACACCGATATCAGCGCCATGCGTGAAATGTTCCCAGTGGGTCATGGCTTAAGAATAGCCGAATTTTTTTATTGGGTATCCGTAATGCGTGGTTGATTTCAGTAAGGAACTGGAGGTTCCACAAATTTACATTTGTGTTGAATTGCAAATATGGGAAGGTCTCAGTTGTACTGATAGCGGCCGGTGATCACTCAGCGTGGCCCGGCAGTAATCGCCACCCTAAGCGGACAAATAAGTTTTCTGAAAGCAGCCGTTCAACGTTTGAATTAACCGAACCTGCGCGGTTTTTCGCGCAGGTTCGGTGGAATAATAGGTTGGGCTTCTTCATCTAGGATGGTAAAGATAGCAAAACTAGAGATCGAATCTACTCTTCAATATCTGGAGGCCTTGTTGTGAAAGCACGTATTTCTTCCTGATTACCTTGATGTAGTGTTTGGCTGCGAGCCTATACCACCAGCCGGCCCTTTGCGATGCATCTTCCAGGCATGTCAAGAAATACTGCGTATCATTTTTCAATGCATCATTCGCACTGAGGTTCATTTTTAACAGTGTTAAATTAGGCTGATTGAGTACCAGCATGTTCCGAATGTCTTGGTTGAGATTATTCAACACTTTGTCTAATTTACCGCAAGCAATGACGAGGTTGCTTGCTTCTTCCGTGGTCATTCTCATTCTTGCCATTGTGGTGCCCTCTATACCCAAGACGAAAAAACGCCTACGGTCGACCGATCCGCTTCCAATCGCTTACTAGGGGTGAAACCTCTTTCGAATATCTTTCAATGAACTCTCGTTTTTGCTCTGCAGTAAGTTGAACTTCCATCGTAGGAAAATGAAACTTAGGCAGTTCGTCGGAAGTGCAAATGTCCTCAAATACTGTTTCAGCACTATCAAGATTTTGCTTGAAGTACTCCATAAGCCGACTTACTACATCATGTTGATTCATGAATACTCCCGAACTTGGTGAATTGATCTCATTGCAACTATCTGCATAGCTTCAATCTGGAGAGGCCCAACGTGAGAATTCAGCGAATGGCAAAAAGCGAGGTTTTTTGACGGCCCGCTGGGATGGCTTGTTGGGCGTGTTACCCACGGTATGCCTGTTTTACCGCCGGGACAGATTCGACACAAGATGAAAGGATGGCCAAGCTATGTCGCAAGAGAGGTTCGCTGCGCTCAGGCTCAAACCAATGGCCATTGAATTTGCCGCCGTGGAACAGGTTGTTGCGAACACGGCGCACGTATGTGAATAGTGTGTCAGCACGAGAATTGGCGGTTGGTTCTGCAGCTACCCATTGAATATTTCCAGCGACAATGACCTGCTTCTTTGGCGGAGCATTGAAGATGAAATTAATCGCCTCTGCCAGTTCTGGTGAAGACGGGGTGGCGATCACATTTTCAACAACTAGAGCAAACTTTGTCCAATTAACCTCTGCCTTACCATCGCCGTTGTTATAGCCTGCGGCCTTTAGCGCATATTCAGTTCGCGAGAAAGCTTGAAAAAACTGGCATGCCAAGTCGTCAAGATGTTTGTTCTGTGTCATTGATTACACCTAATATGGAGGTAACAAAATAAGCCCCTATTTTTACCATGATTAGCACTCCGTTAATCTGACTACCTAATGTTTGAGGTGAGCGAACAACAAAAACGCAGCTTTTGACGGGCTTGTAACGTGTTTAGGGTGATCGCGGAAGAGTTTCTTTCAGCTTCAAGGATCGAGCACGGTATAGCTGAAGGAAGTCACCTAAGCGCGCGTTCGGATCTGCCTGCGGCGAGGCGTCGCGAAAAAAACGCAGGGTAGCGCGATCCAGGTTGCCTTTTTCTTGATCCAGATACGAGCGGAAGACCGAGCAGCCAAGACGGAGGTTGTATTTGCCTTGATAAGGCGTGTTGACAGGGTTTCCGAGGCGCGAATGCAGGATTGGGGATAGTTGAAGCAACCCGACATTGCCAGAGGTCGATACCACCATTTCGTCAAATCGACTTAGCAGTTCAACGAGCGCAAAGATGGCATTTGCTTCGAGCCCAGCGCGCGTGGATTCATAGTAGATATCGGCCGCGTTGGTCTTTTGCTTCGTTGTGGCTGCCACGACGCCAATGATCTCATCGGCAACGGATTCCCATAGCCTCCATGAAACCGGCACGGTCGATGGGGTGGCGGGGACGTAGTGCACCGCTGTGATTGCTGAGACTGACTCGTTTGCGGCCGCCTTGGACGCGCTAAAAGCAGAGCTCGACAGCACAAATGCTGTTATCGCGCCAACTGCTAGCTTGAGGTAGCGTAGAGCCGTGTGGCTATTATTTAGCCGATTTTTGTTCATCGCATCTCCAATTGTTCGTTTGGGGGGTATACAGCTTGAACGCCCTGGGCTGCATTTTGCCTCAGGGTGTTACCACAACGCCGCTTCATACTTCCAAGGCGTACGGACAACTCCTCGGACGGGACTTTAACCCGCTAGATTTACTGCTGTTACTGCGAACGTAGCGTCCCCTTTATTTGTGCCGTCACTCCTCCCGACAGGATATCCCTATCCTTTTCGGGTTATCTGATCCATGAAATCAGGATCCAGGCGCGGGTCTATGTTCTTGATGATGCCAAGTTCAAATAACACTTTGTTAAATTCCGGGTGGGAAGACACTCCAAGTTTTGTCCATTCCTCGGCGAATTTTGGATTTGTACGAACGGCACGTTCATACACCTCTTTAGCCTTGGCAGACTGCCCACCTTTTGAGTAGGTGATGCTAAGGTTGTACCAGTGCATGACATCTTCAGGGTTGAGATGTAGGGCCTGCTCACGAGCATCAATGCTCCGCACTGTTTGACCGCTTCTGCTGAATGCGCCCCCAATATTGTTCCAGTATCCGGCATGCTTCGGGTTGATTCGTAGCGCCTGTTGATATGCTTCAATGGATTTGCCATATTGCTTTGCCTGACTATAGGAACTGCCCAAATTTGCCCAAGCATCCGCATGCTCGGGTTTTATTCGTACAGCCGAGCGTAGGGCTTCTATAGCCTGCTCTATCTTGCCAGACTGCAAGAAGGCGACGCCTAGGTTGTACCAAGCCTCGAATTGATCTGGGTTTTTTTGTACGGCCTCCACCCATGCCAGAATCGCCATATCGATTCTGCCAGCCCTTTTCAATTCAACACCTGCATTACATAACTGCATCGCTTCCCTATTCTTGCGCTTAAACAAGCCAAACATAATTTCCTCCAAAGCTCTAGGTTGAAATATGGGACACGCCTCTTGACCACAGCATAGAAGCTTCAGAGAAGCTTACGATGTTAGCAATGCAGCATAAGCCCACACATGAGTTACCAGCAACTCTAAGAACACCGGCCAACTCAGTCAATGTAGTCCCACTCATCCCGCCCAAAACTAAAAGTAGGTCGCCCAAAAGGTGGAAATTCAACATAAAAAAGCGTGGGGCGCGCTTCATCGTACAGGTATTTGAACTCACCTAAACCCAGCACATATTTTGCGCGTGGCACCGACGGAAGAAATACTGGAATGAGATCGTCGAGCCGCTTGGGGTAAGCACCATGTTGCTGATGGTAGGCTTTTACCGCCACGATTACGTCATTTGCGCGATGGCGCGCCATTTGGTTGCTGGCCCAATTGAAGGCGAACACGCAGATAACGGCGACGAGCCAGATGGCGCTTTTCTTTAGCTTGTATGCGCGAAGCGCGCGCTCACGGCCGAACAAAGCCATGGGAATAGCCACGAATAATATGGCGAGCCCAAGGATCGCAGAGATGCCGCCTTGATTCATCCAGATGGCGTCTACAAAGAATAGAAGCGCAGCGCCGGTGAGGGTAGGGCCGATGCTTGGCGGCTTTTCCGCGTCGGCAGTCTTGTCGGGAAGCCACGCCAAAATCAGCAAACCAAACCAAAATATGGGGATCAACAGAAGGCCGAGATGCCCGATGTAACCCTTGGCCTTTGCGTAAAACCAAAGTGCACAGCCAAGCGCAATGAGATGCAAAAATAAAACGGCCAGACGCGCATCGCCTGTAGGTACCACTTCCGAAACAATTATGGTTAGCAGCATAACCGCTATTGCGATAACCACTTTCTTGCCATGCCTTGTGTCAGGCATTCTTGTCTCAATAACTATTTCCATCGCGAGCTCCTTTGTTCAGCCAAGTGTGGTGCTCAACAACTCTACGAGCCAGTAGGAAAGTAATGAGCCAGATTGCAACAAAAAGTAATGCCATAATCGGCGAGATCGGCCTAGTCCACCCCATCGCAGCAATCAGTAACAAGAACACGCAAACAAATATCAACAGCACATAACTAAAAAACCAGGCAGCCCTGAGAACACCCCACCATCCTCGCCAAGCTTTTGGCTTGATGACTCGTTTCCCAACCCAGTGCAGCAGCACCAAGACAGAAAAGAAAGTGAAGGGCACAAGATAGTCGCCAATGTGGCCCCAGGTATGGATCAGTGGCGATAGCCAGCGTTTCCCCGGCGTCGTGACATCCGAAAACGTGTAGCCATCGAACCGAAGAACCCGGCTAGCGACGGGGCGTGCGTCTGACTTAAATCCGTAAACCTCTGCCACGGAATCCGAAATCCGCACCACACAACTACGCTCCCAACTGATTGGCGATACAGATTTTTGGCCAGTCTCTTCGGGAATCGATATACGCGTGCCGTCTGACAATTCAAACCAACAATTGGTCCCCGCAGAAGTAAGAAAAGAGTGTGTTTCCCATTCCATGGCTTTCACGACTACACCATCGCTGCGCGTGAATGTGCCAACCTCAACAGGAGCGGGATCGGCGAAAGCGTTTGTGGACAGACATAAAATACATGCCACAAGCACCCGGCCTAGTGCAGCAATGACCTGAATACAGAACGAACGGGCAGGCGAGTCGATTGTTTTCATGTGTTAGCGCTTTGCTTTCAACAACGCCTCGATGGTGCTGAGATAGTGGCGCATTTCGCTCTTGCCCTTTCTCGTGCACACGTAGGTGGTGCGAGGCTTTCTGCCGACAAATTCCTTGCGCACCGTGACGAGTTCGGCGTCTTCGAGCTTCCGCATATGGCTGGAGAGATTGCCCTTGGTGAGTTCAAGCTCCTCTAGCAGGGTGTTGAAATCCACCGGGCCGCCAGCCAGTGACAGGCTCGCCATGATGGCCAGCCGTGCCCTGTCTGCCAGCAGCGGATTTACATTCATTAGAGCGGAAGCCTTCACGATGCGTCCGGATTACGCGGCGACAGCTTTTTGCTGCTGATGCCGTAGGGCAAGTCTCGCCGTGGATATACCCGCGATGAGCGTGAACACGGCGAACGGGTACAGCAACGCCGGACTGTTGCTGAGAAACTGCACAAGGGCGGCTGCGAGACAAGCAATGCCGAGCATGGCCGAGGCTTTTGTCGGAAGAGTGAAGAAACGGCCCTGAAGCAAATAGTCGCCGGTGAAGGCCAAGAGTAAAGGCGCCACCCATTCCGGTTTGTTCGCCAATAGCAGCAGGGCAAGGGTGACGAACTTCATCAGCAAATCCGAGATCAGCGAGAGGTTCCGGACATATCTGAAGTTGCGCGTGATGTACGCGCCGATGTTCTCGCCATTATGCAGGGCAGCGCGCCACAGAACAAAGTACAACGTGATGAGCAGCCCCACGAGAATGAAGCCCATCATGCCGATGCCAAAGCGACGAAATTCATCTAACTGGCCGCCAGTCATCAACGTATATGTGATGGTGTTGCCTGAAATGATTTCGAGCAGGCAGAGCGCCAGGGCTGACACGAACGCCACGGCCTGTAGCAACAGGTTGGCATCAAGCGTCACCCCCACCAACCGGGCATCCATCTGGTCTTGGCCGGTCTGGTCTAACGCGCGACGAATCAGTGCAACATCGGCAAGCGCTTTTTGGACATCGAATTTGGCATCGCTCATGGTTCTGACTCCCTTGGACAAAGCAAACAGGTTTGCAATACAAACCAAGAATAGGAGTTGAACGTGAGGCTGTCAAGGTGATTGGCAAGAAAAGTTCTTGGCTATTGAAGTAATTGAGGGATTTAGGGCGGAGTGGCCGGGGTGGCGGAAGTGCAATATTGAGAAGGTTGGCCGTCCGCTTTTGGCCGTTACCGTTAGGCCGAGCAATCTTGATCGACCGTCACATAACGCTTGCGGATTCAACCGATCGACGCAACAGATTGGCTGAATCGTTCA
>JAUXTZ010000103.1 GCA_030681095.1 Burkholderiales bacterium | reverse complement strand
TCGCTCAAGGAAGTGCGCGC
Organism: Burkholderiales bacterium; assembly: GCA_030681095.1. Classification (GTDB taxonomy): domain Bacteria; phylum Pseudomonadota; class Gammaproteobacteria; order Burkholderiales; family Thiobacteraceae; genus RBG-16-58-11. The sequence goes on along the minus strand of JAUXTZ010000103.1, from coordinate 5,743 downwards.
CATCGCGGGTTACGTATTCGACGCGCAAGGCCGGCGCATGGCGGTGGTGTGCTTGATCAATCATCCAAATGCCGAATTGGGGCGGCCGGTGCAGGATGCGTTGCTGGAGTGGGTGTTTAATCGGCCTTAGATGAATGCTGACAGGCAAATGATGGCCAAATTGCCATGGCTTCTCGTTGCGAATAGGCGTTGGCCTTGACGCTGATCTAGGCGAGCACCCAGATCACAAGACCGCTATAAATTCGTCTGGCGATATGTCGGCTTGGCGCAGGAGACCCGCGAGCGTGCCAACTTTGACCTCGCCATGCATTGGCACGACGCAGCCCCCGAGACGGGCGGCAGCTTAGGCATGTACAGGAACGCTGAACATCGTAATGAGCGGATGGCCCGGTGTAAATAGGGGAAACTCGGACAAATAGAGTGTCGTCGCCTCAGTTAAATTGGCAATAGCCTCCTCAACTGTTTCACCTTGGGTGGTGGTGCCGGTCTCAGGATTAAGCGCAACATACCCACCTTCTTCGGCAGGGGTAAGCACAGCGGTCAGTTCCATGGTTAAACTCTCCGGAGCAAGGAAAAACTGATTGTCGCGCATCCTGGGTGTTGATGTCCAACCGATGGGATAGGCAATCAAATCTTTCTCGACGATAGGGCAATTCAAAAAAATTATCCGCGCTCAAGAACGGTCAAAGAAACACTCAAGAAATAGATGTGATAACGCCGGTCATCGTGGATATCTCCGTTATTTTTTGCGGAGCATGGAATAAGGTAAACAGGGCTTGGGTGTTAGGCAGTTGCCAAATAATACAAATATTTGCATATTTACCAAATGAAAATCAAACCCGTGGAATTCTTGGGCGATGCGCTCGACGCCTTACGGAGTTTCCCAGCACAGGCGCGGCGGGCGACGGGATTTCAAGTTGATCGGGTACCACGGGGGTTGGAGCCGGACGACTGGAAGCCTTTGATGACAGTTGGCAAAGGAGTAAAAGAAATCCGCATTGGGGATGAGGCGGGCGCGTTCCGCGTAGTGTATGTGGCGAAGCTGGAAGATGCGGTTTACGTGCTGCACTGTTTTCAGAAGAAAACCCAGCGCACCAGCAAGGCCAATATCGACTTAGCGACAGATCGATACAAGGCGCTTATAAGGAGCAAAAAATGAGCAAGAAACGATTCGAAAGTGTGTGGGATGCAATCGAAGATACACCGCAGCAAGCGGCGAGTATGCGCGCGCGTTCGCATCTCATGATCGAACTCACCGAACTGATTCGCCGCGAAGGCTGGACGCAAAAAGTAGCGGCGGAACGATTCGGCGTGACGCAGCCGCGTATCTCGGATTTGATGCGCGGCAAGGTTGACCTTTTTTCTCTCGATACTTTGGTCGATATGGCGACGATGGCGGGGCTTTCGCCGAGGATTATGATCCGCAAGGCGGCGTAAGCGGTCTGCGCTGCTATTCCCGCCGGCATTTCATGTGTCTCTTCGACCCTTGGAACCTTCCGGCTTATTCCGTGTAGCACAATAACCAAAGCCTGACACTGCGCCCTCGTGACACTGCGCCCTCGGTCTTAGCTTTTTCGTCGGCTAGAGCAAATGGTTGGACCGCATTACACCACCGATAGTCGTTTCGGATTAGTGACCGGGTAAGCGTTGTTTTTCTTTAACACATCGACAAGCGTATCGGAGCTATGTTTCTTTGCGAAGTCCCGTTCGCTCTCGGTAATGCCGACCAAATGCAGCAGGTTGACTTTGCCAGATGCCACCGTGAATGAGCTCGGATAATGTTCAGGTTTACCTATGAGAATGTGCGAGAGCGCAAAACTTCCTGTCTCGTTTTCTGGAGTTATTGGAGTACCTAAAGGAATGCGATGACCGTAGTCAAGAGACGAAGGATCGCCATAGCGACCTGCACATAAAAGAATGTTGTAAGCCAATATGCGCTCAAGCAGCATGATGGGCCACGTAGACTGATTTAGAGACTCGATGACGTGCTCAATTCCGATTTCTGAAAACTTCGAAGCATCATATTCGGAAGGATCTGTTTCCCACGGGTTCGACAGGCCTGAAGTAACGTACAACCAGCTTTTCCTTGATGCTGTGGGCGAGAACTCAAAGACCCCATGATGTAACCAACGCGGATCAATAGCCGTTTGGCCAAAAACGGTATTGAACAAATCTGCGCTTAGCACAAAAACTCCTCTTGAAAATGGTCCGAAGTACGTGGGGTAGACAGATACTTCACGTTCCTCCCACACCGCTTCAAGTGACTTTTGGAAATCTTGATTCATATTTATTCACGAGCCCGATAATTATTTAGGTTTGTAGCGCACCCTTACTACAACCCCAAATCCTTCCAAATCGAATCAATCCTCGCCACCACATCCGCATCGCGCGTGATCGGCGTGCCCCACTCGCGGGTGGTTTCGCCTGGCCATTTGTTGGTGGCGTCGATACCCATTTTGCTGCCCAGGCCTGAGACGGGGCTGGCAAAATCCAGATAGTCGATGGGCGTGTTTTCCACGATCAGGGTATCGCGTGCGGCATCGACGCGGGTGGTGAGGGCCCAGATGACTTCTTTCCAATCGCGGATGTTCACGTCGTCGTCCACCACGATGATGAATTTGGTGTACATGAATTGGCGCAGGAAGCTCCACACGCCGAACATCACGCGCTTGGCGTGGCCGGGGTATTGTTTCTTCATGCTCACCACCGCCATGCGGTAGGAGCAGCCTTCGGGCGGCAAGTAAAAGTCGCTGATCTCGGGGAATTGTTTTTGCAGTAGCGGCACGAATACTTCGTTCAACGCCACGCCTAACACGGCCGGTTCATCCGGTGGTTTGCCGGTATAGGTGCTGTGATAAATCGGATCGCGCCGCATGGTGATGTGCGTGAGGGTGAATACGGGGAACGTGTCCTGCTCGTTGTAGTAGCCAGTATGGTCGCCATACGGTCCTTCGAGCGCGGTATCAAAGGGGGCGATATAACCTTCGAGCACGATCTCGGCGGAGGCCGGCACTTGCAAATCGCAACTCACGCATTTCACCACTTCGGTTTTCGCGCCGCGCAAGAGGCCGGCGAATTGGTATTCGGATAGGGAATCCGGCACCGGCGTCACCGCGCCCAATATGGTGGCCGGGTCGGCGCCGAGCGCTACCGCCACGGGAAAATTTTCGCCGGGATGCGCGGCTTGAAAATCGCGGAAATCCAGCGCGCCGCCGCGATGGGGCAACCAGCGCATGATGACTTTATTTTTACTGATCACTTGCTGGCGATAGATGCCCAAATTTTGCCGTGGCTTGTGCGGGCCTTGGGTCACGACTAAGCCCCAAGTGATCAAGGGCGCCACATCTCCCGGCCAGCAGGTTTGAATCGGCAACTTGGCGAGATCGACATCATCGCTCTGCCATACGATTTCCTGGCACTTTGCCTCCGACACCACCTTCGGCGCCATATTGAGCACTTGCTTGTACAGCGGCAGTTTTTCCCAGGCGTCTTTCAAGCCCTTGGGCGGCTCGGGCTCTTTCAGAAAGGCGAGCAGCTTGCCCACCTCGCGCAAGCTGGCCACATCTTCTTCGCCCATGCCCATTGCCACGCGCTGCGCGGTGCCGAATAAATTGCCAAGCACGGGCATGTGGTGGCCCTTGGGCTTTTCAAACAAGATCGCCGGGCCGCCCGCGCGCAGTACGCGGTCGCACACTTCGGTCATTTCGAGATGCGGATCGATTTCGACCGCGATGCGTTTCAACTCGCCGCGCGCTTCAAGCTGGCTGATAAAATCGCGCAGATCGGTGTATTTCATGTTTGCTTCCTCACGTTAACGTGAAACTCGCGCAGCGAGGCCATGCCCCTTAGACGGGTGCTATGATAACTTATCGCTTTGCAAGGAGACCGCCATGCGTACTCTGCTCTTTTTACCCGCTTTGCTTGCCACAGTTTTGGTTCTGGGTTGCGATTCGAAACCAGCCAAGCCACCCACGCCCAAGATCGACGCCGCACCCGCCAAAGCGGCAAACCCACGCGAGGAAACCCCACCGCAGACCGGCTATTGAAGCCAACCGGCTTTAAGGCCGGTGAGCTCGTGACGAAAAGGGTGTCCTGAATTTACCACCCAATCTCGTAGGCCGTCTTCGGCCCCACGGCACAGGCGTCAAGATTGGCGGGAATAATCGCACGGTCTGGCCGCACCGCAATGCGGCCCGCCATGATCTCTGCCGAGTGCTGCGGGTAGCGTTCTCCGTCATCGGGATGGGCAAACCCATCGGGGTAAACCGGCTGGCCTTGTGCATCGTATTTATCGCTGGCGCCGAGCGTATGCAACAACTCATGCGTGATCACGATATTGTTTTGCGCGCTTTGTTCGGTTTTTGCGAAGACATGCACCACGCCCACCAAGCCTTTGCGCAAGCCCAGCGAATGTTGCAGCGGCTTGCCTTCCTCGCCTTCGTGGTACACCACGAATAGGCGAATGCGCCCCATATTCTCCCAAAATGGCGTGGTGTGAAAAGCGTAGTAGCGCATCTGCAAACTCCACAGCAGCGAGTTCAGTACGCCGCGTTCCCCGCTCGGTGGCGCAGGCGGCGCTTGCCGAATCTCGCCGGCCAGTTGAATGCGCGCATGGGGTAACTTTTTCAGCCGATGACGCGCCGCTTGCTGATCGAAAAAGGCCGCGATTTCCTGGAAAGATTCATCCGATAATTGCGCGATATAGGCCGCGCTGATGTCGGATCCATCGCCATTCACTGCGTAGATCGACACCTCTAAGGGGCGGAGCCAGCTCCGCACCAGCATGCTTTCCCAATAGGTGATGCCGGCCACCATAGCCAGGATCAGCAGTAACAAGATGATGCGAATTTTGCGGAAGGACATAGGGGTTTGTTCGAGCCATTACGCATCGAAGGGGTAAGCGATCAGATGCCCTGCTAGCGATTCGGCGCCAGCAAGCAAACCAGCCTGAGCTCTTCTGCGGCGAGCGTACCGGTGGGAACTGGGCTCATCTGAGTTTGCGGCTCATCGTATGAAACGGAGGAAATGAAGCGCCCATTCTCCGTATAAGTCGCGCCAGAGATGACGCCCTGGGTATAGTCTGCACAGTGCATCAGGCGGTGAACTTTCTTTTCCTTAACCATTTTGCCGGAGGCTTCATCTTTGATTTGCGCTTGGGTATAGACCATCTTCTCCCATACCCTGACTAGATTTCCGCGTCGCTCGATGCTGCCCTTGTCAAATGAAAATGTAATATTCGGATCGCTATTCGGGATCGTTATCCACTCCTCCGCAGCGAAAGCGGCGGGCGCGGTGCAAACGCAGACCAAACCAGCAAAAAGAGATAAGGCTTTCATCGCGCACTCGTCGTAAATTGTTTAGGGTAGCAGCTTCATTTCTTCGATCACCACCGTTTGCTGCGGCACATGGGTAGGGAAAGGGCCTTTCGCGCCAACACGCACCTTGGCGATTTTCATCACCACTTCTTGTCCCTTCACCACTTTGCCGAATACGGCATAGCCCCAGCCTCGCATATCGGGCGCAGTGTGGTTAAGAAAGTCATTGTCTTTCACATTGATGAAGAATTGCGCTGTAGCGGAGTGCGGGTCACCCGTCCTCGCCATAGCAAGGGTATAGATATCATTCTTTAAACCATTGTTCGCTTCGTTTTGGATTGGCGCGGACGTTTCTTTCTCGCGCAGATTCGTATCGAAGCCGCCGCCCTGAATCATGAAGTTGTCGATTACACGATGGAAAATTGTGC
>JAUXTZ010000102.1 GCA_030681095.1 Burkholderiales bacterium | reverse complement strand
CAAGACGAAGGCAGTCAATTGCTGGGCTTGCTGGTGGCGCCGACGCGTCACGAAACCGTGGTGGATTTCTGCGCGGGCGCAGGTGGCAAAACGCTGCACTTGGGTGCCATGATGAACTCGCAAGGGCGGCTGTATGCCTTTGATGTGTCGGAGAAGCGACTACAAAAAATGAAACCGCGCTTGAAACGCTCGGGGCTCTCCAATATCCACCCGCAATTAATCAAAAGTGAAAACGACACCCACATCAAACGCCTCGCCGGCAAAATCGACCGCGTGCTGGTGGATGCGCCGTGCAGCGGGCTGGGCACGCTGCGCCGCAATCCTGATTTGAAGTGGCGACAGACGCCGCAGTCCATCTTGGAATTAAGCGCCAAGCAAAGTGCGATCCTCGCCTCCGCCGCGCGCCTAGTGAAAGTGGGCGGACGACTGGTGTACGCCACTTGCAGCCTGCTGGAAGCGGAAAACGAAGTAATCGTGCGCGCCTTTCTCGAACAGCATCCGGATTTTTCGCTGCTGAATGCCGGCGAATTATTGCAGCGCCACGACATCCCCTTGGTTACCGGCGAGTTTTTTAAACTCAATCCTGCCGATCATCACACGGATGGTTTTTTTGCTGCGGTGTTCACGCGGGCTTGAGCGGCGGATTCAGATTTTCGAGCTTCTAACTAAGACTGGCGGCATCCATGAAAAAAAAGCACTTCCTCGCCTTTGTTCTGTGCGCCACCGCCAGTAGCGCAAGCGCGCTCGACAGCGGGACAAAACCGCTACCCGCCACTGGCACGGTGCAAGTCGCCTTCACACCCGAAGAAGATGCGACCGGCTTGATCGTGAAAGCCCTGCGCGAAGCGAGCAAGACGGTCCGCGTCTTGACGTATAGCTTTACCAGCAACGAGATTTCCTTTGCCTTGATCGAGGCGAAGCGGCGCGGATTAGATGTGCAAGTGATCGCCGACGCCGAACAAATCCGCCGGCTGGAGCACAACAAGGTCGGCCTGATGCATCAAGCCGGGGTGCGCGTCTGGCTCGATGAGCAACATCAAAGCGCGCACAACAAGGTGATGGTGATCGACGGCGACAGTGCAAATCCGACTATTGTCACCGGCTCGATGAATTTTACTTACTCCGGCCAATTCAAAAATGCCGAGAACGTGCTGATTCTGCGCGGCAACAAACCGCTGGCTGACGCCTATAGCGTGAATTGGCAACGCCACCACAACCACGCCACGCCCTTTCGCCCATGATCTCGTCCAACGCGCACAATTTATTCCTTGAGGCCCTGGCAGAGCTGGGCGATGCCCGCTTGTGGTGGCAATTCGCAACCATCGGCGCCAGCCTGCTGATCGCTTGGCTGATCGCCTATGCGCTCGGCAAACACTTCCCACGCAAAGCATCGCCCGGCGAAAAATCCCTCGCGCTGCGGCGCGTTTTATTCCCGTTGTTCGCTCTTATATTGCTGTTGATCGGCAAATCGGTCGTCGCGGGTTGGCTGCCGGTGGCTTTAATAAGTTTGGTCATTCCGCTGGCCTTGTCGCTGCTCTTGATCCGCGGCACCAGTGAGATACTGCGCTTCGCGTTTGCGCCCAGCGGCTTGATTATCCTGGTCGAAAAAACCGTTACTTGGATCGTGCTGATCGGATTGGCGCTGTACCTCTCCGGTGTGCATCACGAGGTGCTCAAGGCGCTGGACGAGCTGGGCATCAACATCGGCAAGCAGCGCATCTCGCTCTTGCTGGTGCTGGAAGGCGTGGCGTCGATGATCGTCACCGTGGTGATCGCGCTCTGGATCAGCCGGCTGATCGAGTCGCGTGTGATGCATGCCGACACCTTCGATCTCAACCTGCGCATCGTGCTCTCAAAAGTGACGCGCGCGCTGCTCATCCTGGTCGGCGTGTTAATCGCCCTACCCTTGGCTGGGATCGACATCACCTTTCTCTCGATCTTCGGTGGCGCGCTCGGTGTCGGCCTCGGCTTCGGCTTGCAGAAGATTGCCAGCAATTACATCAGCGGCTTCATCATCCTGCTCGACCGTTCGGTGCGCATCGGCGACATCATCGCGGTGGACAACAAATTTGGCGAGATCACCCAGATCAACAACCGCTACACGGTATTGAAGGGGCTCGACGGCACCGAGGCGCTTATCCCAAATGAAACGCTGATTACCTCCATAGTGGTCAATCATTCCTTCACGACGCGCCAGGTGCGCGTCAACCTGCCACTGCAAATCAGTTATGACAGCCCCTTGGAACAGGCGATGGGCCTCATGTGCGCGGCCGCGGCCGCCAACCCGCGCGTACTGCAGGATCCCAGCCCCGAGGTGTTTCTGCGGGAATTCGCCGACAACGGTTTGATGCTCGAGTTGGTCATCTGGATAGCCGACCCGGAGGAGGGGCAGCTCAGCTTGCGCTCAGCTTTGAATCTGGAAATTTGGCGCCGGTTTCAGGCTGCGGGGATTGAAATTCCTTACCCTCGGCGCGATATTAGGGTTTTAGCTTCCGCCGGCCCCGCCGTTAATGGAACACCAGCCTGACAAAATACCCTTCCCAACACCTTATTTCGGGTAAAATCAGGACTTCTACATCATCATAACAAAAGGATATCTCCTTCATGTTCAATGGCTTAGTTAATCTCCCTTGGTGGGGATACATCGTAGTAGCCTTAGTTTTTACCCACATTACCATCGCTGCAGTGACCATTTTCCTGCATCGTGGCCAGGCGCACCGCGCCCTGGATTTACACCCTATCATTAGCCATTTCTTCCGTTTCTGGCTCTGGCTGAGCACCGGTATGGTGACCAAAGAGTGGGCCGCGATCCACCGCAAACACCACGCCGCCTGCGAAACCGTTGACGATCCGCACAGCCCACAAATTCTCGGCATCAAAAAGGTGTTTTGGGAAGGTGCTGAGCTCTATCGCAAGGAATCGAAAAACTTAGAGACTATAGAGAAATATGGCAAGGGCACGCCGGACGATTGGATCGAGCGCCATGTCTATACCCCCTATTCCGCACGCGGCATCGCACTCATGGCCGCCATCAACATTCTGTTGTTTGGCCCGCTCGGCCTCACGATTTGGGCGGTTCAGATGGCGTGGATCCCCGTCACGGCGGCGGGCATCATCAACGGTATCGGCCACTATTGGGGTTACCGCAACTTCTCCGCCGACGACGCCAGCACCAATATCTCGCCTTGGGGCATCATCATCGGCGGCGAAGAATTGCACAACAACCATCATGCTTACCCCACCTCGGCCAAGCTCTCCAGCAAGTGGTTCGAGTTTGACATCGGTTGGCTGTATATCCGGACGTTTGAAATCCTTGGCCTTGCCACCGTTAAGCGTGTCGCGCCCAAAGTGAAACTCGATTTAGCTAAAACCATTTGCGACGCAGAGACGGTACAGGCAGTCATCACGCACCGCTATGAGGTGATGGGGAAATACGTTAAATCACTGAAGCAGATCATGGGCGAGGAAATCCAGCGCTTACGCGCGCAAGGCGTACATTTCGACGTGATCACTTTCCGCCGCTGGTTGCATCTGGGCGAAACCGAACTAAAAGCGCCGGAGCAAGCCGAGTTGAAGCAAGCGCTGAGCGCGAGCAAAGTGCTCGCCACGATTTACGCCATGCGCCAAGAGTTGGCCGCTCTGTGGGGACGCTCCACGCTGACCCAAGAACAGCTCGTCAAGCAACTCGATGACTGGTGCAAACGCGCCGAATCGAGCGGTATCGAAGCCCTGCAGCAATTCTCGCAACGCCTGCGCTGCTACGCTTAAACTGCCATCCAAGCCATCGGGGCGCCCGCTTGTCGCGTGGCGCCCTTTTTTTATGGACACCGCGCACCTTCCTTACTAGCATGAATTAAGAGCAAGTTTCGGCTTGCCCTTCCCCCCAATACCTTACGAGGTGGGGCATGCTGCGGACACGACTGGCCCGATTCACCACACCGCGCGCAATCGCTTGGCTACTAGCCGGCTTGGTTTGCGCGTTGGGCTTGACCGTAGCCTTCTATTCCCAGCGCACGAGCGTATCGCTAACCTTACTGTTTTTTTCGCTTGGTTTAGCCGTGCTTGCGGCGTGGGCCACATATGCTCTCTACCAAGCACAGCACGAAATTGCGCAGGCCAATCGATTGCTCGCGGAAAATGTGGATGAGCGCGCCACAGCGCTGCAAGTCGCCAACATCAATCTGAAAATGGAAGTTATCGAACGGCGCGCGATGGAAACCGAACTGTTGCGTTACCGAGAACACCTGGAAGAAATTGTGGCGCAGCGCACTGCCATGCTGGAAAAAACCAACCTGCATTTGCTGGATGAAATTGCGCAACGCAAGAAAGCAGAGCGCAAGCTGTTCGAGCAGAAAGAGCGCGCCCAAATCACCCTGGCATCAATCGGCGACGCCGTCGTCACCACCGATGCTAAAGGTCAAGTGGTCTACCTCAACCCCGTCGCGGAAGAACTCATTGGCAAGCATAACGCAGAGGTCAAGGGTCAACCCATTGCCGACATGATGCACCTGCTCAATGAAGCCACGCGCGAGACCGTTGAAAACCCTGTGCTATCCTGCATGCGAGAAAGCGCCCATGCCGTGGCGAACAACGCCAGTCTCTTAATTCGAGGCGATGGAAATGAGATACCCATTTCCGATTCTGCCGCACCGATCAGCGACCGTGAACACAACATCATTGGGGCGGTGATGGTTTTCCACGATGTCACTACGGAACGTCAACTGACCCAACAGCTTTCCTATCAAGCGACGCATGATGCTTTGACTGGTTTGGTCAATCGCCAGGAATTCGAGCGGCGTTTAACTCGCGTGCTGCAATCCGCCAAGACGGATCACACTGAACACGCGTTGATGTTTCTCGATCTTGATCACTTTAAACAAGTCAACGACACCAGCGGTCATGCCGCGGGGGACGAATTACTGCGCCAAATCGCCGCGCTGTTAAAACAAGCAATCCGGCAACGCGATTCGCTTGCGCGCCTGGGGGGGGATGAGTTCGGCTTGTTGTTGGAACGCTGCTCGATGCAACTGGCGGAATCGATCGCGAAAGACCTGCTCCACCACATCAACGCTTTCGTTCTGGACTGGTCAGGTATACCGCATAAGGTAGGGATGAGTATCGGTATGGTAGCGATCAACCAAAACAGCGATAGCCTCTCTGCGGTACTCAGTGCGGCCGATGCCGCCTGCTATGAGTCCAAACGTAGCGGGCGAAATCGGTACAGCATTTACCCTACCTCA
>JAUXTZ010000099.1 GCA_030681095.1 Burkholderiales bacterium | reverse complement strand
TGGCACTTGCATTGCCGTTTTGCCCTGCACCGATTGCAGTGAACGCCACGGTTGCGGTGCCACTCGCGATGGTGACCTGTGCATCGGTTTCATATTCGACACCATCGGCACGCTTGAAGCGCGTGGCGGGCGGTATCACCGTACCGTTGGTACCCGTTACCGTGGCCTGTCCAATAGCGAATGCGGCAACGCGGCGCTGTATGCCCCAGATCGTAGACCAGCGTTCGAGATTCTCCGCTTCGGCGGTATCTGGAAAGACCTGGCGCGAAATCCAATCCAGAAAACCATACAAGCTATGCGCTGCACTCGCGTGAATGCGCGACAGCACATTGAGATTCGATCTGCGCAGCCGCGCATCTGCACCCGGCAGGCGCGACTCAAAGTCGCTGATCACGCGATCGATCAGGGTTTGCAATGTCGGGCGAGAGAATGGCATCAGGCGTTATTCCACAAGTTTTCGTATCGATAGCGCGTCACACTGACATCGGGCCGGTGGATCGCGATCGACAAGCCAAGCACGCCCATGCGCACGATGAAGGCTGCGACATCAACGCGGCTAGCGACGCCGTCTGAGATCATCCAGCCGAGCGCTTCTTCCGCATACTCTTTGGCGCGGTTAAGCGTGTCCTGGGTTTGCTTCTCGCGCTGTAGTAGCCAGAGGCGGCTACCAAACTTATCGCCATCGACCACCGGGTACGAATCGATCCACGCACCGCGCCGCTCGGTCGATCCGGCGGGTAGTGCGTCGTCGTCGGCCGCGCGGGCATCGGTGAAAAGCGAGAGGATCACAGCGGTCTCTAAGCCATCGTCGGTGGCGAGCGCGAACCCTTCCAGCGCCAGGTCTGCTCCGGCCTCGAACGATACAAACAAGGTGCGCAGATCGCTCATTTACATCTGCCCAGTCGGTGTAGAAACGCTGCCGCCTTGCGGGTCGGTGTGGGTGTGCACGTTGTAAACATCCCGCATGCCGCGCATCGACTTTGGCGTCGTGGCGTTGCGATCCGTGATATCGAGGTCGGCTTTTATTTCGCCCGTGGTCGCAACTAAGGGCGCGTTCATCTGCACTTTGGGCGTATTTATTTCAACTAACGTGGATGCGTTGATGCGAAATGTTTGCGTGTTCACTTCGACCAACCTGCCGCGCTTCAGCACGATGCTGTCGCCCTCGTCGGTGTAGATCGCCACCTCGCCGCTTTGCAAACCTTTGATCCGGTAGCGCCGGTCATCGACCGCGATCACCGCACCGTGGTCGCGGTCGCCGCCGATTGAAAGATAGATGCCTTCCGCGCCGGGCAAAGGATGGGAGGTGAAGCCGTAATTTTGGAAGCGCTCGACGTTGTCGCATACCTCGCCATCGAGCAGCTTGACCTGCACACCTTGCATCTTCAACGCATCGTTGATAACCGTGACTACGGCTCGTGCTGTCAGTAGCCGAATGCGGCGGGCCATCGGGCCAAGGAGCCGGGAAAAGGCCTGCATCATTGGAGGCTCCAATCGTCGCCCTTTTTCTTTTTCTCTTTTTGCTCTTTATCGTTGAGTTTTTGGCTGAGCTTAGAGCGGCCAATACCGGCCAGCAACTCAAAAGATTCGCGCCGGGCAATCGATAGCTCGGTGCGCGTGCCGCCTTCGTCCAGCGTGTAGGCGCAGCCGACGATCAGCATGTCGGCATCCAGATAGATCATGGGGGACACCACGCGCACCAATGTATTGGGTCGCCATATGTCGCCGCCAGCATGACGCCAGCCCTGCACGCTGATCGTGCCACGTGCGCCGCGACCGGCGCGCACATTGCGCTCCCACTCGGCGCGATCGCGCAGCGTCGCGCCGGGGCCGTGGCTCTCGGCGAGCACGATCAAGGGGCGATAGCGGTTGATCGTTTCGTCCGTCACGGCACCGGAAATTTGTGCCACGGCCGCGCCGTTCTGGTCATCGTTGCCCTTGTCCTGGCCCTTCACCGTGTACCGGGAAAAGCGCTCCTTCCAGCTAAATTCGGCGCGCGCGGAGAGGATGTTCTCGCCCTCGGCCAGATAGGCCGCGACAAGCTGCTTCGATGCGCGGGTAATCACCAGATCGCCCGCCGTGTTACTCACCAGCAATACAGCTTTCATGCGGGCCGCGCGCTCCAGGCACTCGAATACGGTCTCGCCTTCCTGGATTTTGTAGCTCGGAAACGCCGCGCCGACGTCGGTTTCCACTACCACTTTAATCTTGAACGGATCGAGCAGATCGCGGGCAATGCGGTCCAGCTTAGAATTGGCCCATTGCCCGGTCTTGTAGATCGCAGAGCAATCGACCAGGTCGCCGGTCTTATCCCGCCCGGAAACGCGGAAACTGTGCGACGAATTGTCATAGCTCACCTCAGCGGTGTCCACATGGCCGGTAATCACCGGCTCGCCACCCAGCAACACCTGACACGGCTCACCCGGTTTAATCGGGCGCGCAGATGATTGCCCCGGCCAGCGCTCGGTCACTTCCAAATCAAACGTGCCTGCAATCTGCTCGATCGATCGGGTGATTGATAGCCGCTTCCAGCCGCCGTAGAAGGCACCACCTACTTTTAACTCAGCCAGGTTTTGATTCGGGTTATCCATGCGCATCAGCTTAGTTTTCCGAGGGTCACGGTTCTAGGAAAACGCTTTACTCGCGGCCAGCACTTCGAGCGGCGCACCGCCGGGCACAAAACCGGGATGACGAATGCGGTTACGGGTGACCAACTCGGCCTCTTTGGTCGCGTCGCCATAGATGCGGTATGCGGCCACCACGGCGGGCATGGTCGACGGCAAGGTGATGCTGCTGATGCGCGCCAGATCAGCGCCGCGCGCGGTGATGTCGCGCACCGTTGCGGCGCGCAGATCGATCAGCGCGGTGTACACAGCCTCGGGTGCGATCTGGGCTTCGCTGTCTAGTTGATCGGCGATTTTGTCGCGCACGGTAATCGCCTGGTTGTAGCTCTCGTAATCGGCTTGAGCTGCTGCCCGCGCGCCCTCGATAGCAGCCGTCTGGCGCGTTAGGATCACCAGCGCCGCTTGGTTGGCGGCTTGCGCACGCCGCACCACCGTGGTGGTCGGCACGGGTTTGAGGTCGCTGCCATAACCGAACAACCCAGCCAGCGCATCGAAGCCCGCCAGCGGTGAACGCCCCAGTCCGCGCAGCCCTTGCACTAGGCCCATGATGTTGGAGGCGAGATCCGCCGGGCTGCGGATCAGCGAGCCCAGGGCGTTGCTCACACCAAATGCGGCGGCGGTGTATTCGGCGATCACCGAGAGGTCGGGAATCATGCCGCTGCGCACCGCTGTGATCGCGGCGGTAACGTTACGCGCCACTGCAAGCGCGGAAGCCTCGACAAACTCCGGCTTATCCGCTACCGAAAACACCTTGGCGAAATCTGCCGCGACCGCGCTAGTAGCATTCGCGGCCGCCTGATCGACCTGCGTGCGAGTATCGGCGCGGGCGGAAGGCTGCTGGTTCTTGCCCGCCTCGACAAAGGTGAGCGAGAAGCGCACCAGGCCGCCCTCCTCGGGCGACTCGGATATCCGCGCGGGTTGCGACAGCACCACTTCCATGCGTCCCCGGTAGGGATGTATCAGCGTGCCGGGGCCGGGCGTCTCGATGGCATCGATCAGCGCATCGCGCACCTTGAAATAATCGGGGCCGATGATGATGGCCTCAATCGTGAACTCCCGCGCACGGCGCCCCATGTCTTCCGAGTAGGGATCATCCCGCTGCGGGTATTCGTGCAGCACGGTGCGGCGACCGACCTGCCCGTCCGTGGACCGCACAAAAAACGCCACGTCGCGAAATTTCGCGCGCTGGAGTTGCTGACGCCAGGGCGAGATCATGGCTGCCTCATTGTCTCGCCCGCATCGACGTTCATTGGCACGCGGGAGTTGGAGCTGGTGGCGCGCACGGATGCGATGCGACCGTCCTGATCAACCTTAACGCGGATCTCGCCCTTGATCTCGGCCTGCTTGAATTTCTCGGTTATTTCGACCGCTCGGCGCGCTTCCTCATTGCCGAAAAAGGCCAGGGTCTTAGCAATCGTTTCGCCGATCTTGTCACCGACCGTTGTCCCCGCCAGGCCTTTACTATAAGCAAGCGAGCCGATACCGTAACCGGCGGCGCCTGCACCAGCCAGCGCCAACCCCCCTGTGGCGAGCGCACCGCTTCCCATCATGGCCAAACCAGACGGGGTTGCGCCAGCCAACAGCGCCACGGTGGTTCTAAGTTTGGAAGCCGTCTTGATCGCGCCGCCACCCTTGCCGCCGGTCAGCATCGAAAACAAGCCAGAAGCGGCAGCGGCGGCAGCCAATGCGGTCAACGCGGTCGTCGCGGCCACCGTAGCTGCGGTCAGACCAGGGTACTGTTGTGCTAGGTCGGCGAGTTTACCTACCAGATTGCCCGCACCACTCGATACAGAATCAAAAGCCGTCTGCATGCCCACGGCTTTTTCGTTGGCTAGTCTTTCTTCTTGGTGACTGGCGGTAGTAGATACCCCGGCAAAAGAACGATCTCCTTCGCCCGTCGCTGTGCCGTAAACGCCTTCAATTCTTTTTCGATAATCACGCTGTCCCATTTCTCCGATCACGGACATCAGTGCTTGTCGATCTTGAATCAATTTACCAATGGCGGAACCTTGCAGAATGTCGGCCATGCTCGCAAAAGTGGCGCGTTTTTCGTCCCCTGTTGCAGTGGCCGCTTTCTGTTGGAGCTGCTTATATTTTGGATTTTTTGCGACGACTTCATCAATGATGTCGATAAAAGTATCAAGCCCTTCACGGCCTTTTTCGCGGCCTGCCGCCAAGCGGCCCGGAAGATTGATGCCTAATTTTTTGGCATCATTGGCGGTGTCTTGGCTATTTATTTTAGCCAAGAGATTTAGCAGGTTGTTACCGGCTTCATCCTTGGAGCCCGCAACGGTGACGCCAAGCTGGTTTGCGGTTAACAGACGCTCGAACCCGCCCATACCTTTCATGCCGGAGAGCCGCGCAGCGGCCATCTGTTGCGGCAACCAGCGTGCCATATCTTTAAGCTCGAAACCGCCCGCCTGGCCTGATGCAATGGCCTTATCGAACATCTCACCGAACTGATCGTCGCGAATGCCAAAATTCTGTTTGGCACGTATTGCAATATTGGCCAAGTCTTTCGGCGCGGCACCAGCGCCGGTAGCGTATTTCTGCAACAACGGCAAAAGCCCACCTGCCGATTTTGCATTGAACGCGCCGGAGGCCAGCAATGAGTCTAGTGTCTCTGCGGCGTCCTCGCGTGTGCCACCGCCGGTACGCACCGCGCCAACGATTGTTGAATCTAACTCACGCTTACCAGCAATACGCCCCGCCACACTGCGGTCGGAAAATGCAGTGTTAGCCATCAACGCCAAACGCCTGTCGTAGGCCATCGGCGCGGCGGCGGCTTGCTTAATGACATAACCGCCAGCCACGATGCCGGATGCGATGCTGGCGAGTTGCCGCATCCGGTTTACGGTCTTTTCCAGGTTGTTGACCATCGCCGTAGTCGCACGCACGCTGGCGCGCTCCACCCCTACGAATGCGGCCTGCATGCGTCGGCCCTCTTGCTCGACTCCCTTGCCCAAAGACGCAACGCGCTTTTCGGTTTCGCCCATACGGGCTTGCCATTGGCGCGTATCGGCCATCAACCGCATTGTCAGATTCATGTCACGGTTAGAGGCCATCGCTGATCTTAGTTAAATTCTCAAGGTAATAATTGAATTCGGCAGGCGGTAGAGCCACGATTTCCGCGCGGCTCCAGCCGGTTTTGGTGGCGAGCAAAAGAATTGCATAGAGCGGCCCGGCGCAGCGCTCTACTCGCCTTCCCCCATTGCGCCAAGCTCCTCTTGCGCGTCACGCAGCGTCCACCAGTCAGCCGGGCGCAATCGCTTCAATAGATTCAAGGTAAATGGCCCGGTGAAATCCCCCACGCGCACGAGCTGACGCACGGCTAGCTCTGCGTTGAAATTCATTGGGCTCGACGCAGGCGAGATTTTCTCGGCGTCGAGCATATCCGCGAGCGACGCTTCGTGTATCTCGAACTCCTTATGCGATACACCGGCGATAGTCAGTCCATGTTTGAACTGGCGAACAATAGTCAGGTTGTTTGTTTTATTTTCGAGCTCGTCGGTCATTTCAATTCTCCCTGCACTCGATGCCCTGGAACTTGATCTGCAGTTCTCCTTTCGTCAGCGAAAGACCGCCCGCGAAAAACGCACCGGTCATGATGAAAGAGCGACCGGTATCGGTATCGAAAGAGATTGTCGAATCAATGATGTCCTGAATTTCCTTCAGCGCCACCTCTTTGGTATGCACCAAGGTGCAATCGATCTCCGGCGCGGTGATCTTTTCCATCGGCCCGATGACGCCGTTATCGGCGAGCACGGCTTCGCGCTCGACCCCGCCAAATTTTAGCGTAGCGCCCTCCTTGGAGTTGATGCGCTTCCCGCCGACTGTGATAAATACGCGTCCAGTGACTTGTGGCATTTTTGCTCCTTACAAAATGAATTGAACTGCGGCGGCAAACACGTCGAATTGATTGACGATGTTCGGCGGGATGATTGCGTTAACCCGGTTGGGATCGGCATCCGAACGCACTACAATCAAATCGCGCTTGAACTGCTCGATATCCTCGATCAGGCCAACCTTCACCAGCTTCATCGCCTCGCCGATCAGGGTGTTTTTGATCAGCTTTGGCGTGGCGATGGGTTGCCCTGCCTGGATGAATGGCAACACATCGTCGCCAGCCAATTTGTGACGTGGGAAATCGCGCGCCACGGCGTAGCGGAAAGCGTAGCGGATGTAGTCCACCGTCCATTTGGTGTTTAGTTTGAGCAGCGAGATATCATTCAGACCGAAGGTGTTGGTCTGGTAGGTGGTGATGATCTGCTCGATCATCGCCTTGCCCGATTCGTCGAAGATGATGGTCGAGATGCCGTCGTACATGAGCAGGTTGCGCTCTTGACTGGTGAACCGATCAGCCTCGGCCGGGGCCATCACATCCGGCAAGCTTAAGCTGCGAAATGGTACGGCCGGGTCGATGCCTGCGGAGAAATCTGCGATCGCTGCAAACTGCGCCGCGATGACCCAAGGCAGGGTCGGCGATTTGTTGAGCCCCGGCACTGTGGTATGGGCGCTGTTGCGCGCGGAGCCGTAAGTCGAAAGGCCGGAGTAGGTGCCATTCTTGAAGCTGAAGCAGTGGCCGGTGCGCATATCCATGCCGCCCCAGCGGTTTGATAGCTCGGATTCCATCGACACCATGTTTGCGCTATCCGTCCAGGGCATCACGATGGTGTAATAAGCACCGGTGCTCATGGCCGCGATAGCGGTGAGCACATCCGGGTTGCCGCTGCCGCCGGACATGGCGACGATGGCCAACGTAACGCCACTCGGGATGGTCTCGCCATCGTAATAACTGAAGCGGATATTGATATCGTTGCCCTCAACACCTTTATGGCGCGCGGTCAGTGTCACCACGCCGAGAGCTGCTGCTGCGGTCACGGCCAGATCGAGGTTGGCGTTAATCGCGGCGGCGATGTTGGTGGCGATGGTATTTGCCACAGCGGCGGCGGCGATGCCCACGGCGATGCGCACGCCGCCCACATACACGTATAAGGTACCCGCCGCAGTTGCGGTGCCGGTGACCGTAATCGTCCCGGCCGCCGTAACGCCAGCGACCAGGTCGTCAAGTGCGAGCGCCCAGGTTTCGGTGTAGGGGTTAACCTTAATGCTGGCGTCGATCATCTGCGCCAACATCGAGCCGCGCCCGAAATAGTTAACGCCATCTTCCTTTCGGCTCACGCGCGTTAGTACGCCCGCAGCAACCGTGCCGGTGGTTCGACGCTGGCCCAGAATCAAGATGCGGCGCGGCATACCGGGCAAGCCGCGCACGGCCTTGGTGTGGTCGATCTCGATGTATTGGCCAGGGACGCGCCAATCGATCGGGATCGTCATAAACGGAATGTTGTCGGGCATGATCGCTCCTTATTTCTTGGTTTTGGTGGCGGCGGTTGCAGCCGTTGAATCGTCAGCGGCGGGCACAGATGCCGCCAGCGCTCCATCTGGCAACGCATCGAGCATCACGTCGCCGTCACGCTGGCGGCGCAGCCAAAACGCATTGCGCTCGACCGGCTCGCCGCTCTCGGCCAAGATGCTGCCGTCTTGCTTGCGCACGCGCATGCCGGCGGCGGGCGTTACGAAAACTTTTTCCATTGTTCGGTCTCCTAGGTTTGAACAGTCGACGTCTCGCTGACGTCGGGCTTGCTGGTGCTGTAATCAGGCGGCTCTTTGCTCCACTTGTCGCGCTCGACCGGCGTCTCGAATGGCGGGATGTCGTAATCGGCGCGGAAGCTGATGAAATCACCGAGCGTGGCCGGATCGAGCGACGACGGCAGCGTGACACCAGGCGACTCGATCTGTACCACACCGGCGTAAACGCCGTTTTTGTAGAGCACCTCGTCAGACATGAAATCGCAGCCGGTGACGTACCAGCCGCACTCCCCGGCGACCGCGCCATCGAGCGCGGCGGCTACGGCTTCCATCATTTCGTACAGGCCGATCAGCTTGCCGTCGCCGATGCGCGCAGCGGCGTGGCCGCGACTGTTGCGGGCAACGCAGGCCAGACCGAACTTCAAATAGGCAATTCGATCGCGCACCTGGAAACTGCCTGGCGCGACATAGACGGCCGGCGCATCGTTGAAAAATTTTTTCACCAAGCTATCGCCATCCAGGTCGGGCAGACTCGCCACCTCGCGCAACTTGGCGCCGACGGGCGCGGCCTTGATGAGCGCGATCAGGCCGTTCTCGGCTTCAGCCAGCATGCGCGGCTCCGTCGATGCGGCGCTGCAGGATGTCCAGGATGTCGCGCGCATCGTCGCTCGACACACCGAGGTAAGGGCGCGCAGGGATGATTGCGCCACGCAGCGGGCCGAACTTACCGACCTTACGGCCGGCGCGGCCGCCGAATTGCTGAATGGCGGCATAAACGCGGTTCACGCCCCACTCGGCGAAATCGCGGCCGTGATTGCTCGATACTGAACCGGAGAGATGGGCATCTTTGGTAAGCGTCTTGCCGCCGTACAATTGCACGCGCAGGCTGGGTTTCCACCTCTTGCCGTCCGGGCCGGTCTCAGTACGAAAACGCAGACGGGTGCTCGATTCGCCCAGGGTGGCGATGTCGCGCATCGCCGGTTCCGGGTTGCGTCCAAGCGAGATAAGGCGCTTGAGCGCGCCGAGGATCTCGGCATCATCGACTTTGCCCCAGACATCCATCAGATAAAGCTCCCCGAATTCGCGCGGCCGAATACTGTGCCGTCGCTCACCATTTCCACCGTGCCGCCGGAGGGCGGCGCATCAACAATAGCGCCCAATGAAACTTTCCCTGCGGCCACATCGCGGCAAAACTGCACCGCCGTGTCATAGCGCTTTTGCACCGTGTCGGTAGCTTGATCGTCGAACAAGTAGTAGCGCGCCAGGTCGCACGCAATGCGGCCGATGGCTTGCGGTGGGGTTGCCAGCGGCACCGCATAGCGGCCGGACAGGTAACCATCAATTGCATCGCTTGCATCGGTGAGCGCCCGGTTGACCAGCACCAGTGCCGCCGCTGCCGCCGCTTGCTCCGCCACCGTGTAGCCGGATAGATCACCGGCGGCCGCAGCGAGCTTCAAGAGATCGGCAGTCACCAGCCGAGGCGTGGCCCGGTCGGCGCGCTGCGCGATCTCTTCGGCATCGAAGCGGTCGAGAATGTCGGTGGCGGTGGCGTACATGGCAGCTAGTTAGGGGCTAGTTAGATTCGATTTCAACTTCAATACACGACAGCATCGGTTCGCTCATGAGTTGCTGGATGTGTTCGTCGCTCAATTCGGCCAGCACGATATCTGTCGCTGCAGTACCGAATTCACGTCCTGCGCGGCGGAAGCCTTGCTGCTTGGCTATCACGCGCAGCACCTTCACGGTCTTGTCTTTCTTCGGCGCGCCACCATCCAGGCCTTTCGCTGGTGGCGGGGTGTTGCTCGCAGCCGGTGGTGCTTGGACGGGCGCAGCCGGTGGCGCGGGCGGCGTGGTTTTATTGGATTGCTTGCTGGACTTGGCCATGATTGTCTCCTGTTGATTGGATCAGACGTTGATTACAGCCCCCTCGCGGGGAAGGGGCTGGGTATCAAAACCCGAAGGGTTATGTGGTGCCGTCGCTGCCGACGCTGAGCTGCCAGAAGCCGTAAACGCCAGTCGCGCGCGCCTCGGCGCCGTACTTGAACTTGCGCTTGTTGAACACGTCGTCGGTCGCCATGTCGGTCTGTGAAACGAACACAGGAGGCTTGCGCATCTGGATGATGAAAGGCTTGATGCTCTGCTTGCTGGTCACATGCAGCATCCATGCGGTGGCGCTGGTCAGTGCGGGATTCACCAGCACCTTGGCGGTACCCTTATAGGGGTTGGGCGAGTTGTCCTGCAGCTTGTCGGCCTCGCACAGGATGCGTGCAACAGCTTCCAGGGCGGGCGGAACCTCCAGGGTGTCCGGGATCAGCCGCAGCGGCATGCCCTCTGAATCAGTGAAACCCATGATGGCTATCCGTCCAGCGCCGTAGCTGGCCTGCACAGCAGCCAGGGTGGCGGCGGAAAGCGCCTTCGTCAGTTTGTTGCTGACGCTTGACGCGACGCCGTCGCTGCTTTTCAACGGATGATCTGTGTCGTAGAAATATTGGCCATCCATGCTGGTGTTGACGAAAGCGCCGTTCTTCAGGTCATCGACGATGATGTCGCGCAGCTCGCCCGCAGACTCGCCCGCACCCATCGCCTGGGTGTTGTAGATGCCCAGGCGATCATCCTCGATGTCATTTCTGTCGACCTCGATGGTGGCCTCCCAGTCTTCATTCTTCTTGTAGTACTTGCCGGCTTCCAGCACCTTCACGAATTTCTCGCCGACCCACTTGCGCATCTTGGGGAAGCGCGAGAGCCATGCGTAATCCTCGCCAGCGCCGGTGGACGGCACCTCCATCGCTGTGGCTTGCCAGCTTCCCGGCTGGGCCTTGAGTGCATTGTTGAAGAGGGTTTTTAGCCCGTTAAAAACGGCATCGAGCGTGCCCTTGTTCACCAACAGGCCACCGAAAAAGAACGGCGACATGGCGGAACCATCCGGCAAAACCGGAGGGGGTAAATTGGCGGTAAAGGCCAGCAGGGCCATGACGGCCAAGCTAACCAGCGAGAGAAACTTGATACTGATTTTCATTGATGTCTCCTAATGGACTGTGAATGAGTTTGCTCAGGCCTACAGGCCCATGCGTACCCAGACGCCGGCGCTGTCGACGTCGACGATCTTGCCGGCGGCGCTACGGGCACCGGTACCGTCTGTCTTGGCCACGGTCTGGTCATCAACCAGGTAGCAGGTGTCGCCGATCTCCGCCTTGGTGATGGCGTCGCCGGCAGCCGAGTTGCCGACGCGGAACACGCCGCGTTTCGCCTTGGCCTTGACGGCAGCGGCACCGCCTGCGCTATTGTCGACGGTCTCCTCGAAGCGGCCGATACAGACCAGGCCGGTAGCGACGACAGCGGGCTTGACGTTGCCGGTTGCATCCAGGACGGCGATGCCGCCGGCCCGGCACACGACCGAGGCAGCGACATCGAAAGAAAATTCGTCGCCCAGGCGTTCAGCCGTGGCGCGATCAGCGGTAAGAGCGGACATTTATATCTCCTATGCGAAGTGACGGTTACGATCAGGCGGCGGCTGCCGCTTTATCTTTCTTGTAGGCTTCAGGATCGATGGCCATTTGCTTGCAAACAGCCAGCTCCTCTTCGGACAGCGCGCCATCCTTGCCGCCACCCGGCTCCCTACCGCCGGTTTGCGTGCCGTGTAGCGCGGCCACCGGGCTGGCGTTGTCCAGATAGCTCTTGAGGTCAGCGACACTCTTCTTGCCCAGATCACGCGCCCAGCTTTCCATCGCGGGCAGAATGCGCCCATCTTTCAGGCCAGCAGCGATCATCTCGTCCACTGCGCGGCCGTGGATCTGCGCGGTGAGGGTTGCGACCTCGGTTTGCAGGGCCTTCACGGTGTCGGCGGGCACGAACTTGGCCGGGTCGGGTGCGGTGGCTTTCAGCGCGGCGACTTCGGTTTCGAGTGTCGCGGTTTTATCCGCATTGGCCTTGAGCGCGGTGACCGCGCCTTCGACCGCTTTCTCGTCGGCGTCTTCAGCCAGACCGAGCAGCTTTCTTAAAATCACTGACATGGATTTCTCCTTTGGTATGTTGTCTCCCTGATCTGCCGGGGAGTGGTCGGCGTCAAACTTGGCGGCGAGGGTGGCGAGGTCGGTCAGACCATCGAGCCCGGCGTTGTTGGTAATGCCGGCGTGGAGGATGTCTAGCACTTCGCCGGTTTTCTGGTCGTAGGCAAAAACCGGCGAGATGTACCGGTACTCCTTCGCCGCGATATGGCCAACGGCGCGCTCAGTCCATTCCATATCGGTGGCGTACAAGCCATCGCCTTCGCGCCATTCGAGATTTTTGAACCAGCCGGCGGCAGGTGCGGGCTGGCCGTTCTTTTCCGAGTAGATAGTCTGGTGTTCGTAATCGACGACGCGCGCATCGGCACGATCCGCGACGCGGGCAATGACACGCGCCGCCAACGCTGCGTCGAGCTTCCAACCGGGAATATTCTTGGGACGACCATCGACGGCGCGAAACTGACCGGCAGGGATTAGCCGAACATCCTTGCGGGACGGGTCTAGCGTTACGGTGAAAGCGGCATAGGCACGACGAATCATGCCGTCGAAGATAACGCCATCTCGCGGGTCTATCCGCTAAAGCGCTTTACTAATGAGGGGGGGTGGAACCGAGGCGGAACCACCCCAAAAAAAACGGTCGACCGGCGGCTGGGGAGAGATGGGGAGATTACTCGGCGACGAACAGGCCCGTCAACCGCGTTAGACCCGCGTTAAAAACGCCGATCGGTACTTGGTGGCTACATGGGCCGCCAAACGGGGGGTAAATTCGCCACAGGGCCTGTTTTTTGGTTTGTGGAAAAATCGGCTATACTGGCATTGCCTTGACCGCCGGAGTGTCTGGAAAAGCGCCGGCAGATATCCTGGGGGAAACCTGAGGATCATGCGGGGGCGCCTGGTTCGACCAGGACGGCGTCCCGCCCGGCGGTTAAAGCTCCCCTTCCAGTACCGTGAAATACTTTCCCGACAGATTATCCCGCTCGACAATGTGCCCGCTGCGCACGCTGTTAGTGTAGTTCTCTCCCTTGAGTTTGAAATTCGGCCGCACGGCGACGCGATAGTATTTGCCGCCTGGCCGCTTGAAAACGTACAGGATGGCCTCGCTGCCAGGCGTTGCATCGTAGATCACGGCAGCCGGCGCCAATAGCTTTTCAGGCAAGGCATAGACGAAAGCACGCGCCACGGATTTGCGGCCTTTGCGTTCCTCGGCGAACAGGTGCGCGACTTCGCGCTGCTCGACCGACACGGCCGCGCTCGATAACACAACGCCCAATTCGGCCAGGCCCGACACCACTTTCTCGGAATAAGCGCCAATCACACGCCGCGCACCCAAGCCCTTGCTGCCGCCGCCGTCTATGGCGTTGACCCACCCGGTGTAATCCTGCATCAGCGCGGGCATGACCGCCTGCGCCGCCTGGCGGAACACCGCCGCGCCGACCTTGACCGGCGCTTGCTCAACCTTGCCTGCCAGCATCCTGCCGAGATTTTCCAAGCGACCACCTGGCGGGTAGTGGAAGGCCGGATCGACGCCGCCTGGAATGCGCTGCGTCTCGCCCGTGCGCTTGTTGATGTAATCGCGGTAGCTCTCAGCCGGCGCGTCGCTCACTTTCAACCCTTGCCGATCGATCTGCCGCTGCCCCATCTGAATCACGCGGCACTTGCAGCCCCAGGCTTTCACCGGCATGTGCGATTGCCACCACGGGTCGTCGGCTGGAATCACCAAGCCATCCCACGCGGCGTGCTGCAGGCGCGGATGTTCGGAGTTATTGCCGTCATACATCAGGTAAGGGAAGCTGGCCTTGGATTCCTGAATGCGCGCCCACTGGCCCTCTGCGTGGGCCGTGCGCAGATTGGTGTCGTAGATGGTTTTCAAGCGGCGCGTGCTGCCGAGCTGCACGTCTTTGTCTTCGCCGGTGAGTGGGTCGGTCATGGTTGCCCGTCCCCACCAGCCGCGCGCAACCAGGTTCGGCTTGAGCGCCTTGCTGAACTGCTGCAAGGTGGTGCCATTAGCGAGCGCGCTATCCACCTGGGCGCGGATATCTTGCAACAGATCGAGCTGCATGGCCTTGGCCACGGTGAAGGCTGCTTGCTGCTCGGCCTGCCACACGTCGCGATGGTCGAAGCCGATCACGAAGCCCTTCTGCCGAAAAAACTTTAACGCTTGCTCGGGCGGCAGCGCCTTGAAGCGGATGGGCATACGATCTTTCACGCCTGCGAGGACGCGCGTTTAGGCGTGGCCTCGCAGGCGTAGAAAGTCGGAGTACCCTTGTGGTGCATTACTTATCGCCGCGATTGTCGCCGCCGATACGGCCCCACACGGCGGCGGCGAATTGCCCCTTGGCCAGCGCGGCGGTGAGCTTGGCGGCGTCCATTGTCTCGATCAGCTCCGGCAGGCGCGCCTGAAACTCTTGCAGATCCTTGCACTCGGCCGCGAGCTGCTCGATCGGGGCCACCAGCGGGTCAGTGACTTGCTCCCACTCCGACGCGAGATCTTCGGCGAACACGTCGAAGGCATCTTGCGCCGGATCTGGATCGGATTTCAGCGCGGCACGGTTGGCCGCCGGCAGTGGCTTCTGATCGATTGGCGGCGCGGCAGGCGCGGGCGCACCCAGTACTTCGTCGTCTTCGTCCGGCTCCGGGATGCGCAGCTTATCGTGCGCCCAGCTTTTCTTGATTTTCATACCGATGCCGGTAAGTTTCGGCAGAGCTTCGGCAAACAGCGCCAGATCCTCGGGTTCTTGCGTATCGAAAATGAAGCGCGGGATGCGACGCGGATCGCGCACGCCGCGATTCATCGCGAGCATGGGATAGAGCAGCTTATGGGTCAGCGTGCCGCCGAGCTGCTTGGCGTCAGACGCCAGCAGATCGTGGCGCACTTCGTTGTGCACATTTCCGAGCGCGTTGGTGCTGCTCTTGCCGTCGGCCTGGCTGGTGAGCGTGCCGCCGAGGATGGTCTTGCTCTGGCTGCGCTCGCACCAGTTGATCATGGCCTCGAACGGGTCTTGCGTGCCCTTGGCGGCTTCCTCGAACTCGATTGACATGCCCTCGGGGATGATGCCGGCAGCGTTGTGGCCGATGCCGGCGACGGCGCGCAGCAGCGTCACCTTCTCTTGATCGCTCGCACCCGGCGGGTATTTGCCCAGGCGCAGCGGCAAGCCGTAGATCTCCAAAAACTCAGCCAGGTCGCGCACGCTGTAATTCTTGAACAGGTACGGCCAGGACAAGATGCGGTGCAATCCGCTGCGCGAGACATAGCCGCTTTTCGCTTTGTGGGTGTGGAGTATCCAGCCGAAGGGCTGCAACTCCGCGCCATCCGGGCTGAAATCGCGCAGGCGCAATTGCGAATGCGTGGCGCGGTCGAGCTGGAACCACCCCTGCGGGCGATGCTCGATCTTGCCCGGCAGCCATTCGCGGCCGAGCATCTTCCACTCGATCTCCAATGCGCTAAAGCCGTGGCCGATTCCGTCCAGCGCATCGAGCGCCACATCGTCGAAATTCTCCAAGTCCTGGAACACTTCCGTCAGATAAGCGGCATCGTCTTCCTCGGCCTTGCTGGCATTGCGCGGCGGCTTGATCTCCCAGTCCAAGGTGAGCATGGCGCGCTTGCGTTTGCTCATCTCGCTGAAAATGTGGGCGTCTTTCTCTTCCATGTCGATGAAGAGATCGGCTTGCGCGGTGAGGTTGCCTAATTCGGCGTCCTGTAAAATGCCAGCGAGCTTGGCGGGCGTGAGCCCGCGCGAGGGATGCGTGGCGAATTCCTGCGCCAGATAGCCGAGCTTGGACGTTTGCGGCTCGCGCAACACGCCGCGATCGATTGGTTTTCCGTATTGATCCAGTATTTGTGCCATGTTTCCTCCTACCAGCCGCCGGCGGGCGACTCGGTTTCGTCTAAGTCTGCATCGTCGGGCAGGCCATCCCATACGCGGTGGCGCGGCGCTTCGGTGTATTCGATGGGCGATACATCCTGGCGCATGGCGAAATCAGCCAGGAACAATGCGATCGCACCGTCGCCGTGGCGCTGCTGTTTCTTATCGCCGCCGGTTTGGGTGCGCGCCGGGCCGAGCTTGGGCACGCCGCGAATTTTCTTGAGCGCGCGCAGGTCGTCGCGGATCTCGTCGTCTTTCGGGATCTCGCTGATCGTGCCGTCCTGGAACGCGGCCTGGAAGTGCGGCATGTTTTCCAGGTAGAACGTATCGGAGAGCTTCACCGCCTCGATGCGCATGGTGCCGTATTGCTGCTGGGCGTATTCCGCCAAAGCCAGGCCATTGCCGGTGGCATCCAGCGCGCCCTTGCGGAAGCGCGGCAGGCGATCGATCACGTACTTGAGGATCTGCTCCTGCTGCCGGTAAGGGCAGTTGGCCAGCTCGATCCACAGGCGCACACGGTTTTTCATGGTCTTGCCTTCTTCGATCACGGGCAGCACGGTCAGGTCGCGCAGGCGGCCGAAGTCCAGGCCAATGCCGTGGGCGCGCTCTGGATCAAGCTCACGCAGATGCGGCAGCAGATTATCCTCGCACCAGTCGGCGACTTCGATCTCGCGCAGCTTGTCGTGGATCATGGCGAATTCGGATTTCCAGGCGCCGCGCACCAGCGGCGTATCGGGCGACATGCGGGAGAGGATCAGGGCGGAGGCCAAGAAGATGCCGCTGCCCGATGCCGGGATCACATCCAGCTCTTCATCCGCATCGTTGCCGTAGTACTCGTAAACATCCTGCACCCAGGCATCTTCCTCGGCCTGGCTCCACTCGGTACCGCGCCGAAAGCAGACGCGGCGATATAAGCCTTCTGCCACCGCTTCGCGAAAGGTCACGCGATGCACGTTACCCTTGCGCTTACCCGCGCGGACATCGTTGATCAGATCGTTGAATTGGTTGTCTTCGCCGTCATGGGTGCTGATGATGCGCACCTTGCCGCCCCAGATGAGGAAGGCCATCGCCGCTTTGATTAGCTCGCCCAGCTCATCCTGGAACGCCGCCTCGTCGCCGACCAGCACGCCTTGGCGGCCACGCAGCTTGCGCGGGCGCGAGGCTAGCGCCAGTATCTTGTGCCCGCTGGGAAAGCGGATGGAGAAGGTGCGAATGTGCCGGTCTTCTTTTTCTTCATCCCAAAAACCCGATTCGATCTCACCCGCCGCGCGGTTGAATGCCTTGGCCCACATAGCGCAGGCCTGGATGTATTCCTCGGTCATCTCCTGATCGGTGCCGATGTAGTACACGTTTTGTCCGCCCGCCGATTTCTCGGCGGCCGCGATCAGCACATTGTCGGAAGCTTCCGCCCAGGTGATACCCGTGCGTCGGCCTTTCTCCATCAGCTTGAATGGTGACGTGTCGGCGATCCAGCGTTGCTGATAAGGCAGCAGCGCCGGCGGCAGAGCGGCGGCGCTGGGTGGATCGAGGCGAGAAAGCGGGTCGGTCATCAGCCGGTGACCGTATGAATCCACGGCTTGAGAAGATGCCACAGCCAGGGCACGCCGAGGAACAACAGGCCGCCGATGGCGATACCGATCACGATCAGGCCGATGAACATACCCATGAATGCATCTCTATCGATGAAACCACGTTCTCTGTTTTTCATCTCACCCCCAGAATCTCGCGCCGCAATTCCTCGACAGTTTCTTTGCTCAAGCCCTTTGCCTTGCCCACGGCCGCGACTTTCTCTGCCGCTTCTTTCGCCGCTTCCGTGCGCACTTTGAGGATGCGCTCCGCCGTTAACTTGTCCGCACCCGCCAAATCCTTTAACGCTTTGGCCAGCAGCATCAAATCCATCGGCCCGGCAGCTTCCATGTCGCCGATGGTCTGAAAGGCTGCGGTGCGTAGCATCTCTGAGAGCAAGCGTCCGACGTCGCCCTCGGGGTCGGTGGCGAGCTTGCCGATCCATACCTTGGCGATCTCTTGCGCCTCGCGGTATTTTTGCATCTGCGATTCGGCCTGCTGCTTGTAGCGGCCCACGGCCGAGCGCGAAGCATCGCCACCCATCGCGCGGATGATGGCGACGATATCGTCGATAGTGGCACGGCCCTCGCGGATAGCGGTATCGACCGACTCGCGGATGCGCGGGTCGAGCGTGACGACGGTGTTCTTGCGGCCGCGCGCCACGCTAGGCTCCGGGTGCCGGGCGTTTGACGCCGGGTACGTGGGCGCGGCCTTGGGCGACATCGAGCCCACGTTGCAGGAGGGTCGCGATCTGCACACCGGATACTTCGCATAGCGTAATCAAGCCCTGCTCGACGAGCCAGGCGAGATCGGTGCGCAGCCGGTCGTTAGTGACGACATGACCGAACGAACCCGCCAGCGTGCCGAGCAAGTGCTCGTTGCAGGCGTAGGCGGTGCTGTTTTGCAGCACCTTGAGGATCACCAGGCGGCGATCGGCTTCGACGATATCGGCGTAGCTCATTTATTGTTCCCATTCAGCAAATATTCATGAATCAAATTCAGCGTGTGATTGGTGCCCGCGAACTCACCCTCAATGCGGGCGAGAGATTTTGCGGTTTCGTCGATGCGGGTATGGATGCGCTTTAAATCCTCGTGCGTCGGGGCGTGGCGGGCATCTTGCTCGATGCGGGCCAACCGATCACCGTGATTGTCGAGCCGGGTATCCACATTCTCTTGCAGCTTGCTAATGCGTTCGTTGGTGACGCGGTTGCGTGTCACCAGGTACATGTAAATGCAAAAGCCTGCGTTAAGGACGGTGATGCCCACTTTCCACCAAAAATCTAGTGCCACATAATTCATGCAATCTCCCTAACCGGTATGACTCCGGCTAACACTAAAATCTGACCAGTAGATGTCGTGGCTTTGCAGAGCACCATATACGCCGCCAAATGGATGCCATCTTTGATGCGCTGCATCACGCGGCCATCGGCGAGCAGCACCGGCACGCCATCCAAAATCAGCGCTGGGCTTGCATCCACGCCCCCTTTTAGCGTAACGATCATGGCCACCGACGTGACCGATTCGCCAGGCGCTAAGCCGCGTTTGTATTTGAAGGTCAGCCACACCTTTTCGGCGGGTGCTTTATCGGGCCAATTTGCGATGCGATAGCTCATGCCGCCACCTCGTACAGGCGTGGTGCGATCTCGGCCTCATACAGGCGCGGCTCGATCTCAACCATATAGCGTGGGTTGGGCGAGGGCTTTGGTGCGGTGCCGGCGAGCGTGCCGTTGGCTTGCGCTTGCGCCAGCGCTGTGCCCGCGAAGCGAATCTGGATCGTGAGGAATGCCTGGCTCAGTGCCTGGGCCAACGCTTGCGCGGTAAATGTGATCGACGCCGTAAGATCACCGGTTACGTTGCTGATCGCCCCGGACGCGGCTACAACTTGAATGATGTTGGTGATATTGCCCGACGCGCCCGCATAAGCTTTTGGATCGCCAATAAGCGGGGTGGCGGTAGTCAGCTCACCCGTTACTTGTGCCCGCGCACCCGCATCGCTCGCGAAGCCGCTGGTACCGCCGCTCAAAGCGCCTTGCGCCAGCGCATTGGATATGGCGGCAGCTAGCATCGCGATCTGGATCGTGACATCGCCACCCCCACCCGCTTGCGCTGTGGCATTGCCAAGAAACGAGATGCCCGTGTCGATCCCGGCTTGCACCAAGGCTTGTGCCAGTGCTGCCGCGTCGAATTTGATCTGGGTAAAAAGATCGCCCGCTGAGTTAGCGCTGCCGGTCGCTACACCCACAAAATCGATTGCGGTAGTGGCCAAACCAGTCATTGTGGCGATGGATACCGCGCCGCCGTTGAACGGAATCGCGGTGGTTGGCGCGCCTGCGGCAGCGGCTACGGCAGCGGCGTTACCGGCTAAAGCGGCTGCGCCCCCCCCTGCACTCGGCATGAGCGAATAATCATCTTCGGGAGCAAATAAACTAAAGGCAGAAGTAAAATCTGAAAAATATGCCTTTATTTCCGCAGCAGTTAATTTCCTTCTCCAGACGAAAACGGCAATGATTGGAAAATTAGCACCAGCCCCAGCGGAGGGCCACTCGCCGCCTATCCCCGACGTTTTGCCATCAATGTTAACGTCACCAGCAGTGACCAGACCACCGGACTCAGATACTTCAGTACCATCCAAATAGACTTTGGCATCAATATTGTCGCGACAACCCACAAACCAATGGAAGTTACCGTCAATTTTAGTAGTGCCGCTGCAAGACTGTGTTACCCAACCAGGACTACCATACCCCACCAGCGCAAAGCGGCCAGCCGAGGCAACATTATTATTCGGCCAAAAATTGGCACTAAGAGCAAACTGACTATAGGGTGAACCGGATACATCTCCCTCGAAATAGAATTCCGACCTGCGGGCTTCGGCCGACGGAGCGGCAAGTGCCGCAATCGTATATTCGGTGGAATGCGAAAGAGTTGTGTTGTTAAATTCTAAACCGGTTTTTGCCGTTGTCGTGTTATAGATGGGTGACACACCATATGGCGTCCCCAAGATCGCCGCAACATTATTTAATGTGCCTACGGTATCTGTGCATGCGTCATAATTCTCGGGAACAACAATGGCTCGAACAAGCTCTGGAAATAACGGATGGTCTTTGTCGACGCCGACAGGGTATTGAGGCTGCTCAGTCCATATCCGCTGATCCTGCACTAGAATCATTGATCGCCCTTACGCGGATGGGCCAATGGTGCGTGGCGTGAATTTCAGCGTCCAGTTCGCGTTGACCGACTGACCGGTTCCGTTGTTGTGCAGCGAGTATTTGGCGTTACGTGGAACGTTGCGCAGAAACTTGTCCAGGTACTGAGCGGTGGTCACTGCGTTGACAGTGAACGAGCAAATGTACTTCGGCTTGTAGGTCGTCGTTGGAACTTGCTCATCATTGGTGCTGTCGATGTCTTGCTCGGCTGCGTAGAGATTGAGCGTGGTGTTGACGGCTGGGGCTGTGGTGTATTGGATCATCAGCGCCGCGTCCACATGGGGCGCATTACCGTTTGCCGAGATGTCGTAGGCGGTCGCAGCGGCGACGATAGTGTTATTGGCGATCGCTCCGCCTGCGCTCTCCAACGTGAGTTGCGTGCCCACTTTTACGATTGAGTCATTTGTGCCGATAGCCATCTAGCTCCCCAATCCGACACGGCCAAAACACTTGGCTATGTCCAGGTTATGCACATCACGTCCGTATTTTTGTTCGGCTACCGAGATTGTCACGGCGGATAGCCCCTTGAGCGCTGCCGCTTCCGCAGCCGTGATCACGTTCGCGGTGACCAACTGACCCAGCATTGCCAGCGTGTTCAGGTGCCCAATATCCAGTCCAGGCTCGGCGGTCAGAAACTTCATGGCCCACTTGATAACCGTGTTTGCCACACTAGCGGATTCGAGCTTATCGAGGATGGTCGCCGCCGTGACGGGGTTGAGTTCGGCCAGCAACGTGCGCGCGGTAATGAGACGTGATTTATTCGCCGGAACATTCTTGACGTTAAGCGCGGCGGAGATAGTGCCGTCTTTTGAGTTGGGGTAATCACCGTTCACGCCGGCAGCACCGGCCAGCGGCGCGAGTGTGGCATCTGCCAAAATATCGGTTTTGAGTTGTGTTAAGTTGATGTCGCTCATTTGGTCGCCTCTTTAATTTTTACGTGTCGTGCCGCGGCTTGCTCGCAATGCTCTCTATCAAACCAGTTCAGCAGCCGGCACGCCCAATACCATAGCCGTACGTGGCCGCTGATCTTGCCCCAGCGTGCAGAAACAGTTTCGTGGCGCTGGCCGCGGAATAGGGCGTTGATGAGTAGATCGAGCGCGTAGACGATATTCAAAACGTAAGATTTCATCGCAGCGCGGTATTCGTACATGCTTAGTTATCGGCTTGAATCGTCAGCGCGCCCGCTGCAAACGATGGCCCTGGGTCGCCGTTGTTCACGGTCTTAGGCGTAGTGAGTGTTTGGCAGATGAGCGCGTTGCCTGCCGTCAATGCATCCCAAATGCGGAAGCTCAGCACTTGACCCCAGTTGGCCGTGGGTGCTGCGTAAGTGATCGCGCCATTGTTGCCGGTGGTGCCGCTGGTGCCGCTCGATGCTGTGGTGGTGCCAGCGCCCTGCGTGCCCGCCCAGTTGGCTAGGCTCGATGTCACGCCGACGCGTGCATAGCTGCCGCCGGTGACTTCTGTGCCACCGCCCGCTTCGGTACAGGCCACGGTATCGAGGCCAACGTAAAGCGTGGCAGGGGGCGTGTAGGTCTGGCCGCGAATCAGCAGATCGACGAGTTTGTTTTCAAAGTAGTCGGTGAAACTGCCGGCGCTGACGGTGAAGGCCGCACACGCTATCGCGGCGACGAGAATTAGATTACTTAGTCGTTTCATGGTTGCTCCTTTGGTTGTTGTATCGCATCAGCGCTTCCCGGTACCGGGCTTTGCAGTCGTGGTATTGATCTGTCACTTCCTTGTGGTTTTTCGCCAGCGCCGCGAGGTTTCCCGACTTGGCCGAGGGGAGCGGCGGGCAATCCGTATCCGCGTTGCCCAGGTAAATCGTCGTAGCCGGCATTGGCGGCGTTCCAGAGGCGCAGCCCGTCAGCGTCAAGGCCGCACTCAAGATAAGCAGGGTTGGCTTCCACATTTTTTTCAATCTCCTCGTCTAGCTGTTTCATGGCGACTCGGCGCGCGGCGTGCTTCACATCCCCAGCCGCAAGTATCTCGGCATCTTCGCGGGCGATTTCGTTGGCCTGAACGATGGCGCGCTCGACTGCATCGAGGCGATCGGCCTTGGCTGCCTGATTCGCGAGATGATTGCCTGTCCATAGCCCGCCCGCGAACAGCGCCAGCGCGGCGACTAGCGCCACCGGGTTAAACAGTGTCTTGGCCATGCCGATCAATGCGAGCATGGCGTAGCCCCGGCAGACAGAGACGTGATCGCCCGGCGTGCAGCGCAGCGGCGATTTGCAGTGGTGTTCCCACAGCCAGTCGTCATCGATCTGGACGATGGCCCAATCCCATGCGGCGCAGCGGTAGCACAGCGAGCGTCCGGCGGCGGATAGCGGTACCGGCATTTCACTTGCTCAGCCCCTGCGTGGTGACAATGCGCAGCACGGCGTTGCCGACGGTGAGCAACAGCACGCCGTAGCCATACACGTTGCCAGGGACATAGGGCTGGATTAGCTTCGCGCTCAATTCCAGTGCGGCAAGCCCTGCGACGACGGCGTTGAATTGGAGTGTTCTGCTTTTCCACCAAGGCTTTTTCTCGGCGTTCATGCGCTCTCCTGGATGTGCCCGGCCAGCGGAGACATGCCGCCATCGACCCAGGTTTTGACGTCGAAGCCGGGGCAGGTTTTTAGCCACTCGTGCGGCTCTACCGTGCCATCATTGTCACTATCCGGCGAGAGATCGCGATGGCCGCACACGCGTGCGTTGGGGTAGGTTTTTAAGAGGCCGATCACCAGAGCGGCGAGCGCTTTCCACTGCACGCGCTCGTAGCTATCGGTGCCGATCATGCAGATGCCGATGCTGTTGGCGTTGTAGCCTTTGACGTGCGCGCCGATCTCTTCCAGGTGGCGGGCGGAGGCAACCGCGCCGTTGGTGTAGACGACGAAGTGATAACCGATGGAAGTTAAGCCGGGGTTTTGGCGGTTACGCCAGATGTCTGCGCGCTGAAACTTGCGCGCGCGGTGCATACGATCGATGACGACAACCGGCGCGACCAGACCGGGGCCGCCGGGCGAGGAGCGAAACAGCGTGTCGCCGTTGGCGGTGGCGCTGCAATGGATGATGATTAGTTTGATAGCTCGCATACCCAGGAGGGTATTCGAGCAAGGGGGGGATGATCCGCTAAAGGATTTTAGAACCGCCTAAGCGGCTTGTTTCAGTTGCGGTTCCAGTGCGTGGGCTTGCGCCTCGGTCAGCATTAATACTCGCTAGCCCGTTGTTTTCGTAACTCCCGGCATAGCCGCCACTCTTCCTTGTCTTTCTCCAGCGCCTCTTCCTTGGTCTGCCACTGCATGTTGTCCGTCGTGTCCGCGCCGCCCGCGCACAGCGGGACGATGTGATCGACCACCCAGCCGGGGCAAGCGCCGCGTGGCTCGCCGATGGCGGGGCATGGGTTCTGCTGTGTGAATATCCTACGCACAGACGCATCGCGGGCGTCAGAGACACCAAATGCGCTTATGCAAAGCAGGATCGAGATGACTATTCGAGTCATTTCGGTGTCGCGGAAAAAAGAAGGCCGAAGTCTTTAATTACGACTGCATACTCGATGCCATTTTCGGTGACGGATTCACTCTTACCTTTTGAATAGTCCTCATCATCACCCGCAAGCTTCATTCGTT
The DNA here is from genome assembly GCA_030681095.1 of Burkholderiales bacterium. Classification (GTDB taxonomy): domain Bacteria; phylum Pseudomonadota; class Gammaproteobacteria; order Burkholderiales; family Thiobacteraceae; genus RBG-16-58-11. The sequence goes on along the minus strand of JAUXTZ010000099.1, from coordinate 14,758 downwards.
TCAAAATCGCCCCGCGCTCTGTTGGCGATAGGCTTGGATTAGTGACGGCGATTGCCCCAAGCATTGCACCAAAGAGTTTGATCGCCCCAAGGCCATCGCCACCACCATAGATAATCAGCAAGTTTGTAACTTTACTGTCGGAAGTCCCGGCGAGCATTGCCAGGTTGTTTCCGAAATCGACGGTATAGCCGCCTTTTGCCGGTTCCTTGAATGATTCAATACGAACCACTTCCCCAACAACCGCGTTCCACTGCTGACGTAATTCGAACCAATCCAAATTTAGTGTCTTTTGCTTAATGGGTAAGTGCTGCGTCGCAGCCACCTCCGCTGCATGCGAACGGTTCTTCCAGTTATCGTATTTAGCCCACACAAAAAGCCCAATGAACGAAACAACGATAACGATAACAACGATTCTGAATGCCTTCATGACTTCCTCCCCTGGTTAAGTTTCAAACAGCGCCCCCTGGCGCTTCCGTAACAACTCGGCCTTGACGGCCTTGATGATCTGGTAAATGCGCATAACCGTGAGATTGTACTCGCGGGCCAGCACCTCATGATTGCGCCCGTTGCAGCGCTCGAAGATCACCATGTCGCGCTTGGATAGCTCGTACTCCACGCCCTTGGGCACATACAGGCTCTGCCCCGACCAGTTGGCGCGGATGTGTTCCGCCGCCGCGAAACCAGCCTCGGCCGCGCGCTCGGGTTCGATGCCGAATTCGAGCAGCTTGCACGCGATCTGGTCGGCGAGGTCCGCGAGCAGCTCCGGGTAGCCTGAGGCGAGTTCGGCTTCGTTCATGATTTTTTAACCGTCGCTTTAAAATCGACGCCCTTGGGCATCCACACCAGGCCGCGCTGTTCCAGCCACGCGGTCACCACGAGGCTGTTGATCTGGCTGAGCACGGCGGGGTCGATCTTTAGCTCGACCTTCGGTTGGGCACGGTCGAGCCAGAAATGCCAAGCTAACCACGCGCCAAATCCGGCACCCAATACAAAACACAGCCCTTCGCTCATGCCGCCCCCTTCTTTTGCTTGTAGGCGAGCGCTGCCACGATCTTGCGCAACTGTTCGGGGCTGCACCATTCGACCTTCTCCAACTTGAACATGTGCTTTGCCATGCCGTGGGCGTAGGCCCAGGGCAGGCTCATGTCGGTGAGCTGCGCGCCAATCTTGCCTACCAGTCCCGCGCGGTCTGGGGCGGCGCGTGGGGCCCGCAGACCGCCGAGCTTGGCGCCACTGGCTTTGAAGTGATCGAGCACGCGCTTGCGGCCAGCCCAATCGAGATCCGCCGCTGACTTCACGCGCGCGATCGTCCACAGCATGGCGCGGTAGGTTTCATCGTCCATGCCGAGCTGGGCCTTGGCGATGTGGATCTGCGCCAGCTCGCGTTTGCGGATGTCGGGGGCGGTGGTCATAGCACCATCTCTCCCGTTTTTACATTCCATTTCAGTCCATGCGCGGGGCATGTGACGATGCCATCCACGCTCGGCAAGCTGGCCAGCGGGACACCGCGATGCGGACACACCATTCCGGGTTTTAGTTTGCATCCGGCGAATTTTTCGCGTAGCTCATGGAGCCATCGAACTACGTGCTCTGGGAACACCGGGAACTCCATCTTGCATTTCATCCGCTTCATGACTGGTGCTGGCAGCCCATTTGGGTGAACTTCCGGTCGTGCGTGAAGCACTATGGCGTACACACCGGCCAGCCCATAGGAGTGCCATTTCACGGCCACGCTGCGGCATATCCGTAAAGGAACAAACCTCCAGTCGATGTGGTAATGCTGCCAAGGGAAATTGATAATTTCGGCATCCTCGTGCATTGGGCCGATTACCGGCCAATCCATCCGCACGCCGTAGATCAAGCCATGCACGGTCGGCACGTCATAGAATTTTCCGACGATGTAGGGATTGCGATCACTCATGCATCACCCCCCGTAGCCAATCTTCACGATATCAATCTCTTTACACGTCTTGCTGATGTGGCGGCGAAACGCTTTTACATTCGTCCACCAGGGGTACCAAATCGAATAGGTTTGAGCAGCGCGACGCGCGTATTCCTCGCGAACGTCTTTCGGTAGGCGTCGATTTGCGGCGGTCTTTTTATAAAGCTCGCGCGTCTTCATCGAGCGCGCAAAGCGCTTCGACTCGCGGTGAAATTTGCGCGCGATCTCATCTTCGCCTTTCAGCCATATGCCCTTGATGGAGCCGTCGATATAGACGGCGATACCTTGCTTGAGCGTACCCACGCCTGCGATTTCTGCTACGACAGCATGGCCATCGCAACGCAGCTCCACGCGGCCGGGAATGCTGGAAAGCTGGTACTCAATCTCGACCCACTGTTCTTTGCTGATTGGCATGGCTGTCTCGCGTTAAACGTTCTGGCGGTAATCCCGCCGATTAACGTGCTGGCCATCGACCAGGAAGCCCCACTGCCCGCGCTTCTTGCCCATGATGAATAGCGTCCAGACGCCGCCGCGTGGTACGTGTGCGATGCGATGGTATTGATCTGTCGTTCTCGCATAAGTCTCACCGGCACCCGCCACAAGGGTGCTCGTGCCGAATGAAAACCCTAGTTCCTCGACGTACCAACCGCGCAAGACGATGGTGCGGAATGCCCACGGGTGGTTGTGCGGTGTGCGGTCATTGTCTGCGCGCAGGATGTGGTGCACGCGAATACTGAACGGCAAGAAGCGCGATGGCTGTATGAGCCACCACCGGCCCATGTAGTTTGTGAGATGCACATAGGGCTTGCGCTTGGCGCGGCGGATGATCCAATCAACCCGGCGCGGGTGGCCCACCAGCCAGCGTGCGAATATTGTCCAAAGTTTGTCTGTCATTTCCTTCTCCATTTGCGTTAAACCCTCTCCCGAAGCGGCCCGGATTAACGAGCCGCTTGAGGCGATGGTCTACTTCTTTTTGGCCTTCGCGGTCTTGACGTTGAGCGCATCCTTCAGCGCCTTTGCCGCGCCGAATTTCGGGGCACGCTTGGCGGCGATCTGCACTTCCTCACCGGTTTGCGGGTTGCGGCCGGTGCGCGCGGCGCGCTGTACCACGCTCAGCTTGCCGATGCCGGGCAGGGTGATATCGTCGCCCGCGACCAGCGCTTCGGTAATGGTGGCGGCTACGCTGTCGATCACTTCTTCGGCCTGTTTTTTGCTGATGTCGTTCGCTGCTGCGACTTTTAGTACGAGTTCTTGCTTGTTCATGCTGTTCTCCTTTTGAGAGGGTTGGTGGTAAAAATTGTTAGTCATCAAATTCATGGGGGAATCGAATTACTTACCTTCTGGCCGCTTGGCCAAACCTTTCTCTGCCAGCAATTCCGCCACATCGTCGATGTGCAGGCAGTCGCACATGCAAGCGCCTTCGGTGGCCGACTGAACCACCGCGATATTGCCGTTGCAGTAGTCGTTGCCTGGGGTCGCGCCGTGCAGTACGCCGAAGGAGACGATTTTTCCGCCATCCAGCTTCACAACCTTGTCCCCGTTTTTTTCTTCTCTACCATTTCTGTAATGCATTTCTAGTCCTTTTAATTTTTGCCTGTGTTTGTCGTGTCACGGCTATCACGTATTTACCGCCTGCGTTGAGGTACCGCTACACAGCCGCCACATCCAGATTGATCGGGCGGTACTGGTCACTATTGCCCACCCGCTCATAGACGCGGATGTAAGCCTTGGTGCCCGCTACTTGCAGGCTCTCGCCGATGGCTTTCATCGCCTGTTGCCACTTCTCGTCTTCAATATCCAGACGGCGCAGGCTCAAGATGCGGCCGGTGTTGACCTTGCCTTCCTTGTCGACGTTGAAGGCGTCATTGACCAGCGCGATCAGCTCCGGGCGCGAGCCTTTGCTCCATTCGTGGATGCATTGGTCAATCAACTCTTTGGCGACCTGCAGGCGCTCGTCGAACACTAGGTTCTCTGATATCGCGCGCTGAATTTTGTAGCGGCCATCGAAGGTCAACAGGGTGACGTTGCCTTTGATACCGCCCATGTGAGCGCCGTATTTCTCGGCCGAGAGTTCGACGAAGGCTTGGATGTCGCCGAATACGCTGCCTTTGAAGGTGGACAGCAGCGCTGACATGGCGCGGGCTTTTTCGACGATCTCGCGCACCAGATCATCGCGGGCACGGTCGATTTCCTTGATGGTTTCGACTGGCCACAGCGCGCCGCGCGCGTCTTGCATGAAGCCTGCCGGGATGTTGCTTTCTGTTTGGTTCACGTTAAATCTCCTTGGTAAAAATCGTATTAGCCAGCGAAGTGCTTTGCCCAAATTTGCTCCACCCTTTCAACCTGTTTTTCGGTGAATTGCTGGGTGTTCTTTTTCGCCTTGATGTACTGGCCCAGCACGTTGGTCACGAAGCCTTGTTCCCATTCCGTCAGGTCTTCGGTGTCCCGTAGCCCGTCCAATTGCTCAATCATGGTGCCCACTGATACAGCCATCAGTGCTGCCCCATTCTTTTTGCTTCGGCTAAGTACCCTGCCGCCAGTGGTGGGAGTGAGATTCGGAGTGGGGCGTCCAATGCCACTACCGCGCCGCGTCGTTTGAGCCCAGCGCCGATCACATACAGGGCAGCCATCAATACCTCATCAGCCATGTATCCATCCACGAACTGAGCATCGTTTAGCGCCCGCACTAATCGCGCGGCTACTTTTTGCATTTGGCCGTGCGTCATGCTTATTAAGCGTTCTTCCATGCGTTCTTCCATGCTTTCTTCCTTTCCTCTGAATTTCAGGTCTTAAGTCGCATCTGGCCAACCAGATCGGCGAGCGGCACTTTGCGCAAACGCGCTTCCAGGCCGAGGCTGTGTAGCGCACGGCTGCGCAGGAATTGGCAGGTCTCTTCCAGCTCGTCGGCATCGGCCGCGATGTAGTAGCCGGTCTCAGGCGTGCCGCAGACCGCGACGCCATCCAAGCGCAGCTCGGTGATGAGCGTGCGCACTTGGCGGGAGTAGGTGCTCAGTAATTCGGCAAGATTGTTGGCGGTGATGCCGCGCCCGCGCCCGATGTGGCTGGATAGGATGGTGAGTAGCTGGTCTTTGTTCGCGATCACGGCGCATCTCCTTTGGCTAATTGCTTGAGCTGTTTGCGCACGCTGTCGGGCATTACCGAGCGCGCTGGTTTCATGCCTGGGTCGGGCTTTTGTTCACGGGTGTAGGCGTAGGCGCGTTCTTGTTCGCGCTTGGTTTCCACGGCACCCTCGGCTTTGTTGGCGTAGCCAGCGATGATTTCGAGCAGGTAGCCGTGGCTCTTGAGCGGGAGGGTGAGCTTGTCGCGCTTGGCGAGCATTTCTTCGATTGCGGCTTTCCAGTACTCCAGTGGCGCTACCCAAGTGCGGCCGCCGCGCTCGATGCGCGCGGCTTCGATCATGGGGGCGAGTTCGGAGAGCAGGCTCTGCGCGCGGTCAAATGAGAGCTGGCGCTGGGCCGGGCGAAACAGCGCGAGGTATTGAACCAACAGCTTGCCCAGCGGCGCGGGGAGTGCCAACGCGGCCATGACGGCCTCGCGTGCGCCATCGTTGCTGATGAGCACGTCGAGGCTCATCACTGCGCCGCATGATGGGCAGGAGAGTTTCACTCATCTACCCCGGTGGTCGTCATGCAGTTAATCAAGAACTCCGCGAGGCGCCCGGCGTCAGCCGAGGGCAGCACCATGTGCATATCGCCCTGCATGATCGATAAATTACCGTCGCTCCAATAGCCGAACCGGGCCTGATCGGGATCGGGAATATTTTCCGGAATATTTCTAGCTACTTTTGCAGTGACATGACCACCCACACCGGGGGCGCGTTGCGTCGCCTTCCGGTGGGGCTTTTTTTCGGTCACGGCACGCCCTGTAGCGGGAGGTACCACTTGCGTGCTGCCGCTGTTAGTTACAGACACCTGCGGCTGGTCTGCCGGCGTGGGGGCCGGTGGGGTGATGCGTTTGGGCGGGGCCTTGGGAACAGCGGCTTCGCTGAAGAGGCCCACTTTGAAATCGCGCCAGGTTTGCGCAGTGACGCCGGTAGCAAGCCGGTATTCGTTGCACGACGGTTTGCCTGACTGCTCTACGCGGCAGGAAACGAGCACGCCGCCGCGTACGTAGTGATAAAGCATCGTGCATACGCTCTTCTCCTGGATGCCGGAGGCTTCGCCGATATCGGCCGAGCGCGCTACGCCCTGCTTGGCGATGAAATCAATAGCGAGTTCGGTTTTGGTTTTGGTGGTCATGATTAGTGTCCCTTCACAGTCCAGATGACGCGGCAGCCTTCCAGCTCGAATTGCCCGACTCGCTCTACCCCGTGCAGGCCATGCTTGCGGGCGTAGTAGCAAGCGCGCGCATCGTCGACGAGCTGACCTAAGCGCGCGTCGTTTTGTATCTCGATCGTGGGTCTGCAGCAGCCGGTCAGCCGCACGTCGATCACGCTGTAGCCGTCGAGCTCAAGCGCGATCACTGCGCGCTGCGCGCAGGTGAGACGGTCGATAATGATTGCGCGCATGGAGCGACTTTGCGCGGTGATGGGAAAGGCGGTGTTTTCACGCTGCATGACGTTTCTCCTCGGGTTTGCACGCGCAGGTTTGGCAAGCGCGCCAGTGGCGCATTTCACGCGGGCTATTGGTGGGCGCTGCGCGCAGGGCGTGCGCGCGGCAGGCATTGATGCTGATGGTTTCATTCAGGTGCGGGCACGGCACGCGGGCGTACATGTCCATCACCTTGGCTTCGATCTTGTCGGTCTTGGCCGGGTATTTGTCGTCGAGCACGAGCGAGATGGTGGTGCGCGAAACGTCCAGCGCTTCGGCCACACCGGCGCGGCCACGCGGATGCTCGGCGACGGCTTTGTTGAGCAGGTCGAGCCAATTCATAGCGCAACCTCCGTCTCGGTGTTCGGGTCGTAAACCGTGTTCGCACCTTGCCGCCACACCGGTGCCAGTGGGCCGCTGTTTTTTTCATCGCGCAACCACCAGCGTTTGTAGCCGTTGCTGGTGAGCGCGGTGCCCGCGTCGCGGCGCGGCAGCTCGGTTAAGATGCCGGCGCGGGTGAGCGCGCTGAGATATTTGCGGATGTTGGATTCGATATCGCGCTCGCCGCCTTCGGCGACCAGGGATACGAGATCGGGGATGCTGAATTTGCGGCGGATGCGGATAGCGCGCCAGACACGGATGCGCAAGGTGTCTTTGTGGATACGCTTGCCTGGCTGGCCGCTGCCCTTTGGGCCGGAGCGTAGCTTGAGTCCGGATGCTACGGCTTCGCGGCCTGCGTCGGTGAGCTTGTGGCAGCCGGGCGACACTTTCTCGACCAGCCCATGCTTGCGCAGCTTGAGGATGCCCTGCTCGATCTGGCGCGCGTTGAGCTTAGTAATCTGCTGCACTGCCGCCTCGGTGATGCAGTCGCGCGGCGCGGCCTTGCTGATGGCCGTTAAAAGTTGCTCGGCGATCCAGGCCATTTAACGGGCCTCCTTAATGAAACGTGGAACGATCCAATCTTGGTAAGCGAGCAGCGCATCCAGGGCCGCATCATCATTCGCCGCTTCGGGGATACCCGGCACCAGCAGGGTTACCCCGTCGTAGGCGTGTCTGGCTGTCGCGCAAATGACGCCCTTGATCTTTTTTGCAGGGCCGGTGGCTATCGTCAATGCACCTTCCGGCGTCTTGCGACCGAAATCGATCCTGCCACTTCGCCATGCGTAGGCGTTCATCTCACCGCCCTCCCGTCGCAACAGCAGGCTTGATTACGCGCGGACGCCGAGCTTGCCAGTCGTGGGTGAGTACTTGGCCCGCCATGTCGGCCAGCGTTGCTTTGGCCGTGCCGTTGCGCTTGGCGGTGCGCTCGACGGTGGCGATGGCGTTGAGGATTTCGCGCGCGCGGCCAGCGCTTTGGCGGTGGATTTCGCCTACTAGATCAGGGCACATTTCGACTTCGGCCAGGTGTTTGCAGAATTCCGCCACATCCTCAGCCGTGGCGGGCTGGAAGGTCACTACCTTGGCGATGCGGCTGGATATCTGCGCGTAGCGTGCGATCTTGGCCTGCACTTGTTCCATGCCCACTAAAATCACCATCACCTCGGTGAGATCGGAGAGATCGCGCACGGCTTCCAGCACCTTTGCGCCATTGATGAGGCAGTGTTCGGCTTCGTCGATCACGAGCGGTATTTGCTGGCCGCCGATGACGCCTGCGATGCGACCGAAGAGATCCTTGGCGCGGCCGCGTGTATCGAGCTTGAGCGTTTCCGCCAGCTCGGTCATGAAGTAGTGCGGCGTCCACTCGACCTTGGCGCGCAGGTAGGCCGCGCCGTTTTGCACCGCCCAGTGATCCACCGTCTGGCTTTTACCGTAGCCCGCTTCGCCGGTGACCAGCAGCATGCTGGCCTCGGCTGCGCCGCGTGTTTCAACTGCTGAGATACCGGTGCGGAATCGTTCGTAGTTCGTGACACTTTTGACGAAAGTCTTTTTCACTCGTACACTCCTCGCTGCTTCTTGCGTTTCAAATAGGCCGTGCGGGTAGCGCTAACTACCTGCCGGCCGCCTCCTCGAAATCTTCTCCAAACAAGTCTTCCCACTCGCTGGTGGTGCGGTACCAAGCCATCCAGCCGTCGTCTTCAGCCGCGATGGTTTCTGGGTTGCGTGTGAGCCAGCGGTATTTGCCTGCGTCGGTGTCGAACATGGGGCGTTCTGGCAGCGGCTCGGGTAGGCGCACTACGTTTGCGCCTTCGATTGCGTGGGCAAAATCCATCACCGGCAGCGTTTCCGCTGGCATGTGCTCGATTTGCCGAGGCGGATCAAGCTCGGCCTCGGCTTCGTCGATGCGCACCTGGGCGCGCTTGATGCGGCCTGTGGCGCGCTTTTGCGCGGCTTGTTCAATGAAGCTTTCGGGGAAGTAGCTACGCTTATTGCCTTCGAACTCGGCCACACAGATCAGGCGGCCTTGGTTGTCACGCACCCAGGCGCGGCTGGCGTCGTGGATGTCGTAGCCGACACGCACGGTTTCACCGTGGTGGTGTTCTAGGTCTCGGTGGAAATAGCTGTTGCTGAAGAGCTGCACCATCGCGCGGCGGGTGACGCATTCTTTGTAGGGCCGGAATAGATCGTCGGCCTCGTGCGCCTCTACCGGCACAGGCTGCCAACCTTCATTGATCGCTGCTTGCCAGGCTTCGTTCGGGCTTTGGTGGCGCAGCTTGCCGGTTTCGGTATCGCGCATTTTGGGAAGGGCGCGATGCGGGCGCCTGTTATAGGCGTCGATCTGCACTTGGCACCAGGCGACGAACTCAGCCCAGGGCATGAGCAGCCGCGAGCTGCCCACTGCTTTGATGTCGGCGCGGGTGATCTTGAATACCTTTTGCTTGGCCTCGCGATCCATGTCCGCGCCCATGTAGGTGGGCAAGGTTTTGGCGGCTTTGATCCAGATGGTTTGATGCGATCGCTCGATCACGCCGCGCGCTTGCGAGTTGTAGGGCAAGCTGTTGCTCATGGTGATGGCGAGCCGCCCCATGAAGCCGGTGGCCTCGTTGGCCATCAGGTCGTTTTTATAGCCGGAACCGTTGTCGACATAGAAGATGGCTGGGATGCCGCCGACGAAACACGCATGGCGCAAGGCATCGAGCACGGCCCAGGTGGATTCGGCCAGCCCGGCCGACCAGCCAACCGCTTTGCGGGTGGCGATATCGAGCACGGTAGTAAGCTCGGGCCGGAAGGGTTTGCCGTGTGCAGGGTGGGCGATTTCGGCATCGAAGGCGTGACCATCGGCGGTGTAGGCTTCGGTGGGCCACATGCCGGAGCTGTCGCGTTTGACGTAGGCGCGGATGGATTTGATCTCGCGCGGCCCCATGCGACCCGCCTCGCGATCGACGGCGGACATTTTGTCGATGAAGCGGCGGGCTTGGCTGTATGAGGGGGCCGGAGTGCCGGCGGGTAATTGCGCGGGGAGCTGCTCCATCACCCAAGTAAGGTTGACGCCCTGCGGGACGTTGCGCAGCCGGAGCAGTGTTTGAGCCCAAGCGGGGACAGCTACTTTTTCCCGGTTTTTTGGGGCCAGCGCGGTGAAGCCTTGCTCGGCATCATTCAGCCATCGATAGAGGCTGCGGCGTGATAGTGTGCGTTTTCCGTCTTTGCCGGATCGGGCGTTGGCGATGGGCACGATCTGCTGCAGGTGTTCTGGTAGGCCGCTCTTTGCGGCCATGTTGACCAAGGCCATGATGGCGCGCTCGGTGCCGCCGTGCTCGGCCAGGCGCTTCACTTCGGCGACTAGGGCTGCGCGGGCTTCGGCTGCCGAGCGTTGCCAGTCTTTTAGGTTGGCTGGTGTCGGTGTGGGCTTTTCGCTCACCGTCGGAAGCGATGGGACTGGCACAGGGAGGGATGATTCGCGCAAGGCGTGGTGCATGATCGCTTCGCGTATTTCTGCAGGCAGGCTTTTGGTTTCGTACAGGCGCTTCCGGCCGCCCCGCCCTGTTTCTTCACTGAACAACCAGCTTTCCTGGTTTGCACGCTTGCTTGCGGCTTGTCTCGTTACCGTCAGGGCGACGGCAAGCTGCTGAATGGTTAAGCGCTCGCGAATGGTCATCTCCCGTTGCCCATTCTTTCCAGCACTTCAGCGACTAGACGATCCATGACGCTGTTTGGTACCGCTTTTTTGATATGGTCGAGGCGGGCTTTGGTAGTGCGATCTTGCAGCATGAGCGCGCCGATTTCGGCTAGCACCGCCTCTTCGCCGCGCAATATCTTGCATCCGCACTTTTGGGCGATCAACTCAAGCAAGCGAAAATCGCCGGTTGCTTGTACGAGCGCGGGTAGTGCTTCTAAGGGGAAACGATGTCCATCCGATGATGAAGCGGTGTAGCGATCCAGCATGTCTTTCGACATATCGCGACCAGAAAGGCGGCTAATACTTGCAGCTATATCGTAGCGGTCGCATCCTTCAGCTTTCGCTGTAGCTAGCGTATCGGTTAAACCATCACGCACCGCTTGGGCTACATCCAAGCTTCCGGCGTCAGATCGCGGTGTGGCAGGAACTTCGAAAAACGACATTTCCGCCTGCCCTGGAGACTTTTTCCGCTTGTTCATGCAGCCCTCCGCAATTTGACATTGCCATATTGATTTGGCTGGTTACAATTAGCGTTAACATGGCGACCTTGCCCGGCAGCCTGGCGAGCCCCTTTTTTTGATAGGGGTATTCCTTCTGGGGTGTAGCGAGATGGCCATATCTCGTGCGGCTTTTCTCCGATCGCTTCTGCGATCAGCCGCTCAGCCTTTGGCCACGGGGATGCCAATGCATGTTTGAGGACGGATGGTTTATAACCATTCGCCACTGAAAGTTTTCGTAGCGATGTGCCTGCGGCATGTAATGCCGCAACGATGTACGCCTTGTGCCAGCCCACTTCCGGGCTGGTTTTTTTGGTTTGTTCAATTCGCCGCATGGATTGAACAATAAACTAGTTTTTTAGTTCAAGTCAACCAGTTTTTTAGGTTGCAGCTTTCAATTTCGCACAGGTATTTTTAAAAGTGAAATTAAATATAACAATCAATAAGATAATTAAAGATGCAACCGGCTGCGAAGTTGCATCTTTCGGTTGCACCTTTCGTGGGGAAAGCTGCAACCGACCATGAAATTAGGCGATAAGCTCAGGAAGACCAGGGAAAAAGACGGGGTAAATATCCCCGATATGGCGGATCGACTAGGCGTCAACAAGAACACCTTGGGTGCGTATGAGCGGGGAGAGCGGCTGCCGGATATCGACTTTCTGATTTCATTCGCCAATACAACAAGTGAGGATTTTTTGCTACTGCTGGAGCTGCGAATCCGCGAGAGCAAAGCGCCAGGAGCAAAAGAGGCGCTCGCCTTACTGGATGCGGTGGGCGATGCCTTGGGTAGCCCTGCTATTCAAACGATGGATATCGGCAACGAGTTTGCCCTGGTACCGCAGTACGATGTAGAGATCAGCGCAGGCCACGGCCGATTTGAACAACACGAGATCGAGATTGGAAAACTTGCTTTCAGGCGTGATTGGCTTAGACAGAAAGGCTTATCCGAAAAAAGCCTGGTGGTGGTGCGAATCACCGGTGACTCTATGTCGCCCACCATTCGCGATGGCGCGCTCGCATTGGTCGATACACGCCGCAATGACATCAAGGAAGACGGGATTTACGTGCTGACGGTGGATGGCCACCTAGTTGCGAAGCGCCTGCAACGTGATTTCAAGGGGGGGGTCTATATTCGCAGCGATAACGCGGCATATCGTGAGCATCATCTATTCGCCGTTGACACTCCCTCACTTCATATTATTGGCCGCGTCGTTTGGGCCGCCGGTGAGGTATAGGCTAGTGCCAAATAGCGCGTCAATTCCCTGCGTTTTTTGTTTTTCGGCTTTTTTTGTGCCAAATTAACGTTCGCGCTTGAACATCATCTAACTCTGCGTTCTGTTTCGATTTATCCCGTTATTTCCCGCTTAGTCCCAGGTGCCAAGTAAACCAGCTCCCCACAATTGGCGGTGATTTCTCGCCGCCTCATCTATTCGCTACGCAGTCGCTTCTTTCTGCCCGCTGATAATCAAATAGCGCTCGTAGAGCTGCTCTTTGGTTTCTTTGATGCCAAGCGGGATGCAATCGACCGGGCACACTTGCTGGCATTGCGGTTCGTCATAGTGGCCGACGCATTCGGTGCACAAATTGGGGTCGATGACGTAGATTTCCTCACCCTGGGAGATGGCACCGTTCGGGCATTCTGGCTCGCACACGTCGCAGTTGATGCATTCGTCCGTAATCAGCAGGGACATAAGACCACTTTCCAAATATAGTAAATCGCTAATATTCAGGCCATTTTGGCACTGAGGCGCGAATTTATCAAGGGATGCACGAATTCGCTGACATCGCCGCCGAGCCGTGCGATTTCGCGCACCAAGGAGGCCGACACAAACATATATTGCTCCGAGGGCGTGAGAAACAAGGTCTCCACGAGGGGATTCAAACGCCGATTCATGCCCGCCAGTTGCAGCTCATATTCAAAATCCGATACCGCGCGCAAGCCACGCAACACCACGGTGGTGCCCTGCTGGTCCAAGAACTTCATCAGCAGGCCGGAAAAACCCACCACCGTCACCCCCGGAATATCGGCCAGCACTTGGCGCGCCATCTCGATCCGCTCTTGCAGGCTGAAAAAGGGTTGCTTGTTGGGGCTCTCGGCGATGCCCACCACTACCTCGTCGAACAAGTTCGCCGCGCGCCGCACCAAGTCCTCATGGCCACGGGTAATGGGATCGAAACTTCCGGGATAGACGATGCGTTTAGGCATGTTCGGCTTTCGTTAACAATCCAAAATGAACCTGACCGGCGCGGCCGCTTTTAAGCAGTGTCATGCCGGGCGGCGGCTCGATCGGCGCACCGCTCTCCACATAAGCATAGCCCTCGGGGCTCAGCTTGGCGGGCAACAGCGGCAGCAATTTATCCAGCAACCCCGCTTGAAACGGCGGATCCAGAAAAATCACATCATACACGCCAGCATCTGCACGCAGCCACGCCGCGCCATCGGCGCGGATGACTTCAATACGGCTTGCGCCAAGCTTCTGCGCATTCTCACGCAGCGCCGCCAATACTTTTGGATTGTGATCGATCAGCTTCACCTGCCGCGCGCCGCGCGAGCACGCCTCTAGCCCGAGCGCCCCGCTACCGGCGAAAAGATCGAGGCAGGTTTTGCCTTCCAGCGTTTGCCCCAACCAATTGAACAGCGTCTCGCGCACCCGATCCGCGGTCGGACGCAGCCCTGCTTCGGAAGGGAAAGTAATCACCCGGCTGCGCCACTCGCCGCCGATGATGCGTATGCGGTTAGCGTGGTTCAGAGTAAACCTTATTTTTCCGGTGCACCGACGATCACCGTCACCAGTTTATCCGGATGCACGCGGCGCTTGAAAGCATCTTGAATCTCGCGCGCGCTCACTTGATTGATCAGCCGCGGGAAATCGTCGAGATAAGTGAGCGGCAAATCATAGAAGCCGATCACACCCAAGTAATTGAGGATCTCGGCATTGCTGTCGATGCGCAGCGGGAAGCCCAAAATAATATTGTTTTTGGCCTGTTTCAGTTCCGCTGCACTCGGCCCTTCTTGAATGAAGCGTACCAGCGTTTCTTGCGCCACTTTCAGCGCCGTGTCCGCATCCTGCTTTTTAGTCTGCAAGCCGATTTGGAACGGGCCCTCCTGTTTCAGCGGCACGAAATAGCTGTGCGCGCTGTAGGCCAAGCCGCGCTTCTGACGAATTTCCTTGAGGATGCGCGAATCGAAGCCGCCGCCGCCCAGCACATAGTTGCCGAGATATAAGGCGAAGTAATCCGCATCGCCGCGCTTCATGCCCGGCGCGCCAATGAGGATGTGCGCTTGACTCGCGGGGTGAGCAATACGTTCGGTGTAGGCCTTGGTCAGCGGTTCAACATTCGGAATATCCTCACACGCCACTTCCGCAACCAAACCCGTGGTCAGACGTTCGGCGATGGCTTCCGCTTCAACACGCGTGACATCGCCCATGATCGCCACCACGGCGCTCGACGCGGCATAGCGCAGCCGGTAAAAATTCAGCAAATCTTCACGCGTGAGTTTGGCTACCGTCTCCACCTCACCATCCGGCGGCAAGCCATAGGGATGCGCGCCATAAACCGCTTTGGAGAAAGCCTTATCGGCAATGCTGGCGGGTTGGGTCGCGGCTTCCTTCAAGGCGGCGATCACGCGCGCTTTCTCGCGCTGCACCACCGTATCGGGAAATTCCGGCGCGGTGAGCACCGTGGCTAATATTTGCAAAGCCTGCTCGCGTTC
>JAUXTZ010000093.1 GCA_030681095.1 Burkholderiales bacterium | reverse complement strand
CGAGATATTCCACCACCGAGATATTGTGTGTGATGAAGAGGTAAGAGAGCTGATGCGTTTGTTGCAGGCCGCGCAGCAAATTGAGAATCTGCGCCTGCACCGACACGTCGAGCGCACTGGTCGGCTCATCGCACACGATCAGTTGCGGATTCACCGCCAAGGCACGTGCGATGGCGATGCGCTGGCGCTGCCCGCCGGAAAACTCATGCGGGTAGCGATATTTGGTGTCGGCGGCGAGCCCCACCTCCTCCAATAAGCGATCGATACGCTGCATGCGATCCAGCGCGTTCGCACCCACATTCAGAGCGCGCATGCCCTCTTCCAAAATTTCCGCAATCACCATGCGTGGGTCGAGCGAGGAAAAGGGATCTTGAAAAATAATCTGAAACGCACCGCGTTTGGTGCGTAATTGCGCGCGACTAAGGCTAGTCAACTCTTGCTCTGCGAATTGCACGCTACCCCCTGTCACCGGCACGAGTTGCAAAATACCCTTGCCCACCGTGGTTTTGCCACAACCGGATTCGCCTACCAGCGCCAGTGTGCGCCCGGCGGGGATCGCCAACGACACGCCATCCACCGCTTTTACCGCACCCACCACGCGCTGCAAGAAACCCTTGCGAATCGGAAAATGCACTTTCAAATCCCGAACCCGCAATAATTCTCCCCCTGATTCCTGATGCCCAACGCCTGACGCCTGATGTTCGATGCCTGACGCCTGACGCCCGACGCCTGCTTCCTGCTCCAGCAGATGACAACGCGCGCCCATACCCTGCTCCAACACCGTCCAACGCGGCGTTTCGTCCTGGCAGCGCGCCCAAGCAAATTCGCAGCGCGCGGCAAAGCGACAACCGATAAACGCGCGATCCAGCTTCGGCACACTGCCGGGAATCATCGCCAAGGCTGTGCCGCGCTTATCCAGGCGCGGCACGGAATCGAATAGCTTTTGGGAATAGGGATGACGCGGCGTTTTGAAAAAAGCTTCGCGCCCCGCCATTTCCACAATCTCGCCGGCGTACATCACGCCCACGCGGTGCGCCATTTCCGCCACCACGCCCAGGTCGTGGGTGATAAATAGCAGCGCCATGCCATTCTTGCGCTGCATCTCGCGCAACAATTCCAGTACTTGCGCCTGAATTGTCACATCCAGCGCTGTAGTCGGCTCATCCGCGATGAGCAAGGCCGGTTCGCACGCCAAGGCAATGGCAATCATCACCCGCTGCTTCATGCCGCCGGAGAGTTGATGCGGGTAAGCATCGATCACGCGCGCGGGATCGGGAATGCCTACCGCGTCCAGCAGATCAAGGATGCGGCGTTTTAACTGGCTGCCACTCATCTTTTGGTGCTGCGCCAGCGCCTCGCCGATTTGCATGCCCACCGTCAGCACTGGATTGAGGCTGGTCATCGGCTCTTGAAAAATCATGGCGATGCGCGAACCGCGTAAGCCGCGCATGGCAATTTCCGGCAGCGCAAGCAAATCTTGACCGTCGAATTTGACGCTGCCGCTGACAATGCGCGCGGCCGGCGGCAACAAGCGCATCAAAGACAAGGCTGTAACCGATTTACCGCAGCCGGATTCACCCAAGAGCGCGAACGTCTCGCCGCGCTCAATGCTAAAGCTCACTGCATCCACTGCGCGGGTTTGACGCTGGCGGTTTTCAAACCAGACGCGCAAATCCTGCACTTCAAGCAGGGCGCTCATTCCGACCTCGGATCAAAAGCATCGCGCACCGCATCGGCGAATAAATTGGCCGCCAGCACCAGCGCGAACATGAAGACGAAGGCGGCGGCCAAGGGCCACCACACGATGGGTTCGCGCGCCAATTCCAAGCGTGCGCTGTTGATCATATTGCCCCAACTGTGCATGGTGGGATCGACGCCAACGCCAACATAGGCCAGCACCGCCTCGGCCAACACCAGGCTGCTGAATTGCAGCGTCACGGTGATCAGCACGATGTGCATCACATTGGGCAGAATATGCCGCGACATGATTTTCCAGTGACTCACGCCGAAGGCCTGCGCCGCCTGCACATAATCTATTTCAGTCAGCTTCAGCGTCTCGCCGCGCAGCAGACGACACAAGCCGGTCCAACTGGTGATGCCGAGAATCAGACATAGAAACAACAAGCGGAAATCGGCGCGCTCGGTAATCGAAGCGAAGGCATCCTTATTGATATCCATGTACACCTGCATCATCAGCACGGCGGCAGCGATCAGCAGCACATCGGGGATGGCGTTGAGCGTGGTGTATACGTACTGGATCACGTCATCGACCCAGCCCTTGAAATACCCAGCCATCACGCCCAGCCAGAGCGCGAACGGCAGCATGACCAGCGTAGTGAGTGTGCCGATCACCAAGCCGGTGCGGATGCTCTTAAGCGATAGATAAAGCACGTCTTGTCCGACTTTATCCGTGCCGAACACGTGATACTTCGGCGCTAGCAGCCACAGCACGCAGACGATCCACAACAGGCCGCCGAGCGTGAACAAGATCGTGCGCCAGGGCAGATCGGTCTCGCCATGCAGCAAGGCGCGCCAAGTAACGCGCTGCCCGACTCCGATGAGCAAGGCACACAAGCTGAGCAAAGCGATCAGCGTGCCTTGAGCTACGAGCCACAGCACATCGCTGTGGCGGCGCTCACCGTCAGTCCCCAAATGCGCGCCGCCATGCTTCAAGCGCGGATGGCCGCGCAGCGTGCGCCCATCCGGCTGCTCCATACTTTCCATCGCATACAGTTGGATGGCCAGCGGCGCGGAATAGGTTTTTTCGGTTTGTGTGCGCAGCGGTTTTAAAAAACGATCAAGCTGACTGATGACTTCGAGCGAATACTCCGTCGATGCACCTGGCTTTTGATTGGGCAAGGCTTCACGAAAATGCACCGAGTCGAGTAAGCCAATTGCCAGGAACGCAAACAAGACCACGGCTGACGCCATCGCCATTGGTCGCCGCGCTACCTTGCGCCAGGGTGCGG
Source organism: Burkholderiales bacterium (assembly GCA_030681095.1). Classification (GTDB taxonomy): domain Bacteria; phylum Pseudomonadota; class Gammaproteobacteria; order Burkholderiales; family Thiobacteraceae; genus RBG-16-58-11. The sequence continues at coordinate 7,171 of JAUXTZ010000093.1, read as the reverse complement.
CTAAATGCTCTTTACTACGTGCACGCCAGATATACAGCCCCACCACTAGCAACAGGCAGTAGATCAGGATATCGGTCCAGAGGAAGGCGAAATTAATGTTCGTCATCACGCCAACCTTATCCGTGGATCGACCAAGGTGTAGGCCACATCAGTCATCAGCAAACCCAAGATGTAGAGCACTGAACCTAAGAACACCATCGCATGCACGATGGCAAAATCCTGGCTGCGAATCGCATCGATGGTGTAGCTGCCCAAGCCGGGAATGCCGAAGAAGGACTCCGAAATCAAGCTGCCCATGAACAAGGTGGGAATCACCACGACCGCGCCGGTGAGAATCGGGATCAACGCATTACGCAGCACATGGCGGAACAGCACCACGCGCTCCGCCAAGCCCTTGGCGCGCGCGGTGCGAACATAATCGCGGCCCATTTCCTCCAGGAAAATCGTGCGGTACCAGCGCGTGCCGCTGCCGATGCCGCCGATCACGCCGATTGCCACCGGCAGCACCAGAAATTTGAACGCATCCAAGCCGCCCTGGTAACCGGAAATCGGCACCAAGTGCAGCAATTTACTCACCAGAAATTGCCCGCCGATAATGTAGAACAAACCGGAGATCGACATCATCGCCACGCACAGCACCACGCCAGCGAAATCGACATAGGTGGCGCGGAAGAACGCCAGAATCAGCGCAAGCGTGATATTGAGCAGCAGCCCGACCAGAAACACCGGCACTGCCAGCGCCAGACTGGGCCACATGCGGGTTTTAATGTCGTGGCCGATGTCGCGCCCATCGTCCGCCGCGCCGAATTGGAAGGCGAACATTGGCACCGATTTTTTTGCGAACACCGTGTCGGTGAACTTGTCCGTACCCAACGCCGTGCCGTGATAGAACAGCGGCTTGTCGTAACCATGCTCACGTTTCCATTTCAACACGGCTTCCGGCGTCACATGCTTCATGCCCAACTGGATGCGCGCCATGTTGTCCGGTGAATTGACGGCGAAGAATAAAGTGAAAATCAGCACATTGACGCCGATCAGAATCGGAATCGCGTAGAGCAGGCGGCGGAGCAGGTAGCCGATCATTCCTGCTCTCTCCGCGCCGGTGCATGCAACTTGCGCCGCCACACCAACACCGCTGGAACCAGGGCCAGCAGCAAAAGCGCACCGAGGGCAAACAGCGGCCACAGCAGCGGCTTATTCCACGTAGCGCGTTGACGCTCGCGTAAGTTCGGATCGATGCGCAGATATTTCAAACCATTATTTGCCATCAGGTTCGGCTTGGCGTTGAAATACCAGCCGTGATACAGGCCATACGCCTTGGGAATGAAGCCCCACACCCACGGCGCGTCGTGGCGCGCGATCTCGATCATGGCGTCGATTACCTGTTGCCGCGCCGGGCCGTTATCCATGTTTTTCATTTGCTCGAACAGGCGGTTGAATTCGGGGTTGTCGTAATTCGCCGCATTTTCGCCGTTGAGGCCGACTTTCTTGTTCGGGCCATGCAACAGGAACAGAAAATTTTCCGGGTCGGGATAATCCGCGTTCCAGCCCCATTCAAAAATCTGCGCATCGCCTTTCAACATTTTGTCTTGGAAGCGGTTGTAGTCGGTGGCGCGAATCAGCAATTGCAGATCGATTTTTTTCAATTGTTTGGAGAGCCATTCCAAGCGCGCTTTGGCATCCGGGCCGGTGGCGGCAGTATCGAAATGCAGCAACAGCGGCTTGCCGGAATGCGCATCGCGGCCATTGGGGTAGCCCGCTTCCGCCAGCAAGCGCTTCGCCTCGTCGATGGATTTGCGCTGCGCGCGGCCATTGGCCCAATCGTACATGTAGCGATTCACACCTGCTTCGCCTTCCACATAACCGAAGATACCAGGCGGGATCGGGCCTTGCGCCGCGATGCCGCGCCCATTGCGGAAAATGGAAATGAACTCCTCATAATCCACCGCGATGGAAATCGCCTGGCGCAGCTTGCGTGCGCGCTCCGACAGCCCGCCCACCAGCGGGTCTTGCATATTGAAGCCCATATAACTGATCGTGGTTTGCACCGTCGTCGCCAAGCGAATATTTTTCTCCTGCAAATCCGGCGTGAGCGAGGCTTCGCCTTGCGCACCGAATTTCACCGCTTGATCGAAGGTGTCGGAATTGATGCCGGATGAATCGTAATAACCTTGCAGAAATTTATTCCAATACGGTATGTCTTCTTTTTCCAGGCTATATACCGCGCGCTCGATGAAGGGGATGGTCTTGCTTGCATCAGCCAATAAACCGGCTTCACGGTCGCCGACATCACCCTCACTCGGGTAACGATCGCCGCGATAATTCGGGTTTTTCACCATCACCATCTGCTTGTTCGGATCGTTGAGGCTCAACATATATGGCCCGGTGCCGACCGGATACCAATCCAGCAGCAGATTCTTCGCCTTCATCCCTGCTTGGCCATAGAAGCGCTCCGCCTCCCACGGCACCGGCGCGAAAAACGGCATCGCCAGCCAGTACACGAACTGGGGATATTTACCTTTGAGTTTGACCTTATAAGTGTAGCGATCGACCACCTCCGCACCGGCCAGCGGATAGCGATTCAAATCGAGATAAGCCGCACCGTTGTCGCGTTTGAGTTGCTTGTCGGCCGTCGCCAGCACCACGCCATATTCTTTCAGGCCGATGATGTAATCGGCCATGAGCCCGAAGATTGGTGAATTCAGCCGGGGATGCGCCAGGCGTTTTATCTGATACACGTAATCGTCCGCCGTCAGCTCGCGCGTGCCGCTGGTTTTAAAATCGTTCAGGGTTTCGATTTTCTCCAACGCCGCCGGGCTGAGCGCGTGATAGAGCAAACGCCCCTGTGCATCTTGCGCAAATGCCGGGTGCGGTTGGTAGCGAATGCCGGGCAGGATATGAATTTCATATTCACTCACCGCAACTTGCGCCGCTGGTGCGTCTTGCGCCAAGGGCTTGCCCTGCGCATCAAAATAGCGTGCCTGCGGCAACTCGCGTACGGTCAGCGGCTCAAGCTGATAGGGGCGCTTCAAATAGTGATATTGCAGCGGCGGCTCGTAGATCTGGCCGGTGAACACCACTTCGTTGGAGGAATACGAGCGCGCCGGATCAAGGTGTTTGGGGCGCTCGGAGAAAACACTATAAAGTGTATTTTGCCCACGCTCGGCTTCGGAGTAAGGATCGTTCCACGGCGCCTTGCCGCAGCTGGCCAGCAACAACAGCAGTAACACCCCAGCCCATGCGCGTAATCGAGTCATGGGGCAAGAGTTTAGCGCAAAACCTAGTGTGCGAAGCCCTACCCGCATTGATTTATAATGCCTGATTCGCCACACACAATAAGGAACAAGCCATGGGCTTTCTCGCAGGCAAAAAAATCCTCATCACGGGTCTTCTCAGCAACCGCTCCATCGCCTATGGCATCGCCAAAGCCGCAAAACGCGAAGGCGCCGAGCTGGCTTTTACTTATCAAGGCGAGCGCACGCAGGAACGCGTGGCAGGATTAGCCCAAGATTTCGATTCGAAGCTGTTATTTAACTGCGATGTATCGAGTGACGAAGAGATCGATCAGGTTTTCAACGATCTCAAGCAACACTGGGATGGTCTCGATGGCATCGTGCATTCGGTGGCCTTCGTGCCGAAACAAGCCTTGTCGGGGGACTATCTCAACGCCGTCAATCGCGAATACTTCCGCATCGCCCACGACATCAGCTCGTATAGTTTCACCGCATTGGCCAAAGCTGCATTGCCAATGATGGAAGGCCGCAACGGCGCCCTGCTCACCCTCTCCTACCTGGGCGCAATTCGTTCCTTGGCCAACTACAACGTCATGGGCCTAGCAAAAGCCAGTCTCGAATCCAGTGTGTATTACTTGGCGCAAAGCCTTGGCCCAAAGGGCATCCGGGTCAACGCTATCTCGGCTGGGCCAATCAAAACCCTGGCCGCCTCGGGCATCGCCGATTTCGGCAAGGTGCTGGATTTTGTAGCAAAATCCGCCCCCCTGCGGCGCAATGTCACCATCGATGAGGTAGGCAATGTCGCAGCATTTCTGCTGAGCGATCTTGCCTCGGGCATGACCGGTGAAATCAGCTATGTGGACAGCGGCTTCAACACCACAGTGAGCGGTCTTTGGCCCTAAACTTAGCTGGAAATAGGTCGATATATCCTTCATCCAGATTGAAATTGAAGGAACGGCATTATGGCATCGACTGTTTCCAACGATATTGGTGAACACAAGGCCTCGCTCAATATCATTGGACGTTTCGGCTTTTCGATTCACTGCGATCCCCACACAAACTGCGAACAATTTTTTGGCCCCAGCGGCGTGTACGAGTTGTATGTCGATTTTAAGGGCGCCGATTCTTTCGATAGCTCTGTGCTCGGCATGCTGTTACTGCTGCGTAGAAAAGCTATGACGCAGAGCGTCCAGTAGATTTTGAGTGCTATTGTTGAGCCCAGATTTGGAGTTGCTTGATGCTTAAACCGACCCTAGCGTCACCCGCCTTATCCAAACCCCAGCAGGCACGAATAATTTCTGCCACAGGCGTGCCTGGCGATGACCGCGAGTTTCTGTTTACCGACCAGGATTTCGAGCGCATTCGTAAGCTGATTTACGAACGGGCCGGCATTTCACTTTCCCCAATCAAACGCGATATGGTGTACAGCCGAGTAGCACGCCGTTTGCGCGCTACCGGCCTGCGGTCGTTCACTGAATACCTGCGCTTGCTGGAACAAGGCGACCCAGTGGAAATGGAAGCGTTTACCAATTCGCTAACGACCAACCTTACTTCGTTCTTCCGCGAGGAGCATCACTTTCCGATGTTGAAGGAGCACCTGCGACCACGCATGAATAAAGGCGCGATAACGATTTGGTGCTCCGCTTCCTCCACTGGTGAAGAACCTTACTCGATCGCGATGACCGTAGCGGAACTGTATGGCGGGATCCCGAGCGATGTAAAAATTCTCGCTTCCGATCTGGATACCAGTGTGCTCGATAAAGCGCGCCAAGGCGTGTACCCGCTCGAACGCGTTTCAAAAATCCCCGAAGCTATGCTGCGAAAGTATTTTATACATGGCAGCGGAACACAGGAGGGGGTCGTGCTCGTGCGGCCGGAGTTGCAAGCCATGCTGAGCTTCCGCCAGATCAACCTGCTTGATTCAAGTTGGCCCATGCGCGGCCCATTCGATGCGATTTTTTGCCGCAATGTGATGATCTATTTTGACAAGCCAACGCAGCATGGCATTCTGGAAAAATTCGTCCCCCTGCTGGCAGAAGATGGTGTGCTATTCGCAGGACATTCCGAGAGCTTTCACCACGCGGATGATCTATTCAAGCTGCGTAGCAAAACTGTGTATGAACTGGCTGAGCCGGCCAAGAAGCGGGCATGTAGCGCCAAGCGGCGTTGATGGCTGACAAGGGCAACCATGTGGCCAAACCTAAGCTAGCGCTTGTATGCCATATAAAGAAATAGGGAAATTTGATCGTGGATAAAGCGCATGCCGCCGGCAAGCCTGAAAACCCCTCCCCACTGCATGTGACCGAGCGCTTATCGGCTGATGCGGTGCTTCCCGCTGTCGCATGCCATACCACCTCAACAGTGAAGCTTATTATCATTGGCGCCTCGACCGGCGGCACGGAAGCGCTCAAAGAGGTTTTGGTCAGAATGCCGGCGGATTGCCCAGGTATTTTGGTCACGCAGCACATGCCGGAATCCTTTACCCGTTCGTTCGCACATCGACTCGATAGCCTGTGCAAAATTTCGGTCAAAGAAGCGGAGCATGGCGATCGCATCCTGCCGGGTCATGCTTATATCGCGCCGGGACACTCGCACCTTTTATTAGCGCGCAGCGGCGCGAACTATATCTGCGAACTAAACAACGGGCCACCGGTGAATCGGCACCGACCCTCCGTGGATGTGTTGTTTCGCTCCGCCGCGAATTGCGCCGGTGCAAATGCAATTGGGGTGATCCTCACCGGCATGGGCAAGGACGGTTCAATGGGGATGCTGGAAATGAAACGCGCTGGCGCCTATAACATCTCACAGGATGAAGCGAGTTGTGTCGTCTATGGCATGCCAAAAGAAGCGGTGGCAATGGGCAGCGTAGATGAGACGGCTCCCCTGCTGGAAGTAGCGCAACGGATCTTGGCCCATTTGTCGAGGATGGGTGCCCGGGCTATTCGGGTCTAGTGATAGTGCAGGTAGCGCCCCATCACGGTGGCGCTACCCTATGGCTTTATCAGTTCTGCGTGCCCACTTTATCCAGAACGGTCTGCTTGATACTGACCTTTCCTTGCGCTCTGAGGCTTTCTAGATAGGCGCTAGCCGTTTGCTCGGCAAGTATTTGGCGCAATGAAAGCGGTGCGATCTGCGCGACTTGTCGCTTCACGTTCTCGTCGCTTGCGATGCCGCTGATTTTATATAAAGCAAAACTGCCATCGGACAGTGCGACGCCTGTATAACTCGGCAAAGTTTGGGTGCCCGCACGAAATATCGCTTGGATTTCATTCCCCCCAAAACCTTCACGCTGCGCTTGGTCACGACCGACTTTTTTGGCAGCGGCGAATTTGAGCGCTGGCACGGCACGTCCCTGCTTCAGCTCAGCCAAAAAGGTTTTCCCCTGCTGGCTCGCCAACACAGCGGCTTGCTCCTTGCGCAATCGGGCTTCGATCTCGGTTTTCACGGATTCAATTGGCTTATTTCCGGCCGGCTTGTATTCCACGATACGTGCGGCCACGAGCGTATTGGGCGCCACTTCAATCGCCTCGGTATTACGCTTACCCTTGGTCGTGTCGCCACTAAAAATGGCGTTAACCAGACGTTCATTTTTAAGCAGGCCTTGCACCGGTCCCTGACGCTCGAACCAATCACTCGTCTGAATCGGTAAGCGATATTTTTCCGCCGCCGGTTTGAGGCTATCGGACTTGGCATACACCATATCGCCGAATTGCTCCACTTCCTCATTGAATTTTCGTAGCGCCATGTCCCGCTTGGCCGCTTCCATCACCGTATCCTGCACCTCAGCAAAACTGCGCTGGCCGCCGCCGGTGATCGCCTTCACTTGGAGGATGTGAAGCCCGGCCGGGGATTCCACCAACCCCTTCACCTCCCCCGCCACCATGCCAAACACGGCTTGCTCTACTTGCGGAAAAATGGTGCCGCGTTGGATGCTGCCC
>JAUXTZ010000092.1 GCA_030681095.1 Burkholderiales bacterium | reverse complement strand
CCGAGACGAAGCCATCTTTGTCCGTGATGCGATCACTGTACCCACGGAAGTACAAGCCGCGAGTTTTATCCCATTGCATAGGCTGGCCGGTATAAGGGTCGCGGAATTGGGGGTCGGCATTCTTAAGAAAGGCGGGAATATCGGATTCGGGGATTTTTTGGGCGGCGATTTGGATTTGCAGCGAGACAAGGCGTAGCAGGCCGTCGGCATCGATGATGCGGCGGGGATAGCTTGCATAAACCAACCCCCCACTACCGACCAATACCTTACCTATAGGGTTGTATACCAGATGCAGGTACTCATCACCCCACGGGTTGCTTAATTGTTCCAAGGCGGACTTTTCAGCGGCCAAGTACTGTTCGGTAGGGAGTTGGGATATTTCACGCCAGACGGCCATGTCATGATAAAAATAATTTTCTGTCGCGTTTTGCTTGTATACCATCGGGTATAGCAAGCGTTCCAGGAATGAAAAATTGTCGGTTGGTATTGAGTGACGTAGGGATGAGAAAAATCGAAATTCACCTTCCATCACCTTTCCTAGATTTCGCTCAACAACATTCATTGGGTGAGTGATTTCTAATAGTTCCATCGGATTATTCTGTGCGAGCATTGGATGCGTTTGCACTGCATCGCTCACTAGCCGCGCCGAGCGCTCTAGCCAGGCTACCCCAATCATTTTAGGAATCAGACTGCTTCCATCACTTAAAACCATCCGATAGAACCTGGCTTCGGCTTGGGTCCGGCGAATAAAACCCAATGCATCGCCCGCTTGCAGTCGAGTGGCGCTAATTGCTTGATAAAGCGTGCTAGGCGGTGCTTTTAAGAAAACGGTGAATAGCGGAAAAGGGCGGGTATTTTCAAATTGTTTAAATTCTAGTAGCCGTCCATATCGTTCCATTAGGATCCGGTTTTGTGCGGCGAGACTTTCGATCATTGCACGCTGTTCAATATATTGGTTCAAACAAGGCTTCTTCCGCCACTCGCAAGCGATTAATTTCCCATCTATCGGTTTAAGTTCATTTTGTTCATGGCATTCGGGAACGGTATTGGGGTCGCTAACCAATGTGCCAGATTGAACAATTTTTTGTTGCGCGAACACACATTTTTTGCCTACCTCGCTGGGGTCGTTAGAAGCTGCGGTATACATACCTTCCCAATAAAAATATGCATTGTCCTCGGCCTTCACTTTGGGCTGCGCACTCAAAATCGCCGCCGCACCCGGATCGAGCGTTTCATCGAATGCGTTAATACCGATAAAAAGCACGAGCAACACGCCAAGCGTAATCCCCATCCATTTGAGAAATTTCAAAGATCGTTTCATGCGGGATTCCGTTCCTCAATAGCCGCCAAATAAGCTGCCTCTAAGGTGTCGGCTTGATACTGCACCCGACACTCGGCCGGCGTGCCGATAAAGCGCAGCTGGCCCGCATGCAAGATCGCCATGCGGTCGCATATTTCTTCTACGTCGGCCAGCACGTGCGAGCTGAAAAACAGGGTCTTGCCCGATTGCTTCAAAGCAGCAAATTGGCGTTTCAACAGCGCCCGCGCTTTAGGGTCGAGTCCGCTCATCGGCTCATCCAGGATGAAAAGCTCGGCCTGGCTGAGAAAGCCCGCCGCCAAACCGAGCTTCTGCGTCATGCCCTTGGAGTAGCTGCGCGCTTGGCGATCCAAGGCTTGCGCATCCAAATCCAGTGCGGCACACATCGCGCGTGCGGCCGCTTCGTCATACGACTGCTCGCGCAGCGCCATCATGTATTTCACAAAATCGCGACCGGTGAGCGAGTGCGGCGGCAAGAAACTCTCCGGTAGATAGGCCAGCGGCTTGCGCGCATGGGTTTCGTGATGCGGCGTGCCGAAGATACGAATCTGGCCACCGTCGATATCGCAAAAATCGAGCAAGCATTTGATGAGCGTGGTTTTGCCCGCGCCATTCATGCCGACCAAGCCAAAACATTCGCCGCGCGTAACGCTTAACGTGAGCGATTCCAGCACGGGCAATTTGCCGTAGCGTTTGGCGAGGTGATCGATTTCGAGGGCGGGGGGATTCATTTTTGTCACGAGTTTAAACCACGGGAAGCAAGGGGTTCACGGTATATTCCTTCCCCTTCAGGGGGAAGGTTAGGATGGGGGTGGGTGCTCCGTGGGTAGTTTATACCCCATCCCCACCCTAGCCCTCCCCTTGAAGGGGAGGGAACACGCTTCGTTTTAAGCTGACGGGGTTTCATTGCAAATCAGGGTTGTTTTCTTAGACTCACCGCAGCCAAGGCCGCATTGGCATCGAATTTCGGCTGCCAGCCCAATTCACTTCGCGCCCGCGCGCAATCGAGTGTGAGCGTGTGACGCATGCCGTCGAGCCAAGCCGGCTCGCCGCCAAAGCCGGTCAGGCGCCATGCAAGATTCAAAGCAGTTTTTACCACGCCAAAGGGCAATGCAATGGGGTGCCGATAGCGTGCCGCGATCACTTGTTTGAAGCTGTACTCGTCCGCCGCCGCCAGATTGAGCGGGCCGCTGGCAGGATTGAATAAGCCAGCGCTGATCGCATCCGCCACGTCGTCTTCATGCACGCATTGCAAGAGCGGCTGCGGATCCGGCAAGCGGGGGTAGCACGGTTGATGCAACAGTTGCTTGAGCAAGGGTTGGCAATGCGGGCCGAGGATGATGTGCGGGCGCAGGCGCAGCGCTTCGGGGAATGCGCGCGCTAAGTAACTTTCTGCTTCGGCTTTATGTTGCGCATATAAAAATCCGGGGAGCGGATTGAGTGGCGCAGCTTCGGTCAACTTGTCGCCACTGCCATATACGGAGGCGCTGGAAAGGTGAACCAAGCGCGTGATCCCTGCCGCGCGCGCCGCTTCGAATACGAGCTGTGTGCCGCGCACATTGATATCGTGCATAGTCGCCACATTCATTTTGCCGCGCAGCACCACCCAAGCGAGATGCACTAGCGCATCGCAGCCTGACATAAGCGCGCCAAGCGCTGGGCTGCGAATATCGATCTTGTGATGCGTGAATTTGGGATGGGTGAAAATCGCCGGCGCTAAATCGATGCCGATGACGCGCTCGATACGCTGATCGGCGCATAGCTTGGGCAGCCATGCCTGGGCGAGATACGAGGCTGCGCCGGTAACGAAGATGCGCATAGGCCCGTTACGACGCCTGAAACGCAGGCATCACATCCTCTGCAATACATTGCATCGATTCGCGCACCACTTCGGTCGGCAGCGCACCGGCGCCGACGGCGAGCAGCAGATGCGTTACGCCCGCCGCGCGATATTTCGTAAGCGCGTCGATACATTGCTCGGGGGAACCCGCTACCGCCATGCCAAAGGTTTGCAGTAGCTTGGCGTTGATCCCCAACGACAGCAGTTGGCGAAATTTGCCCAGCTCAGCGAACGCCTCGTAGCTGGGGTAGAGCTTCTCCAGCACCGGCAAAGTGCTTTGATACAGCGCGCGATAAAACCACTCGAACGCTGGCTTGGCCAGCGCCTGGGCGCGCTTGGCGTCGGGCAGGCATAGCATGCCCAGCGTCATGCCAATGCGCGGCGGCGCGGCATCCGTCCAGCTTGCAAGGTAGCGCCGGATATCGGCCTGGGTCATAAACCATGGCTTGAACGGCCCGGCCAATACGCCCAAGCCGTTGCGCGCGCTCCACTCGAACCCCGCCGGGCTCACTGCCGCGCTCCACAAGGGCGGGTGTGGTTGCTGTACTACATGCGGCAGAATTTCAATTTGCGTGCCGCGAAAATTCATTGGGCTGCGCGTAAAGGAGAGACGCAGCACGTCCAGCGCCTCTTGGGTCAGCGCGCGACTCGCCGCCATGTCGACGCAGAAGACTTGATATTCTTTGGGTGAAAAGCCACGCCCCACTCCCACTTCCAGCCGGCCCTTGGACACCACATCCAGCATCGCCACCTTTTCCGCGATATGCACCGGATGATGATAAGGCGCGGGAATCACCCCCAGGCCGATCCTTAAGCGCTGCGTGTGCGCCGCTGCTGCGGCGAGCAAGATTTCCGGTTTGGAGGAATGCGAGTAAGCGCGCAAGAAGTGATGCTCCACTAACCAGCCGCAGCCGAAACCGAGTTGGTCGGCCAACGCCATCTCCTCCAGCCAATCGGCGACCGCCTGCGACTCAGTACGCTCAAGCTGCGGTGGCATGGAAAGCTCATGGAATAGATCGAAGCGCATTTGCGATGTGTTGACCCGGTTGGCGCAGCTATAATGCCAGCCCATGCACACCCCGCCAACTTATCGATGCAACCTGGGTGCGATCGGCTGGGAACACGACGCCTGGTCCGGCGCGTTCTACCCGGAAGACCTGCCGCCGGAATGGCGGCTGGCGTTCTATAACACCGAATTCGAATGCGTCTATTTACCCTATGCTGTGTGGAGCCGCACATCCCCTGAGACCTTGACTCAATGGCGCGAGGATACGCTGGAACGCTTTCGTTTTCTGCTGGAACCGGCGCACGGCCCGGCCTCAATCGAGGACGCTGCGCGCCTTGCCGCCTTAGGCAAAAAGGCCATTCTCGCCGTAGCGCACGACGGCCCCGCCATCATCTGGCTGGAACCGGGCGCGGACTTGAAACGACTGGCGCAAACCATTCAAGAACAAGCTGTTACATCGCCTCTCTATCTGGTGTCAGTGAGCGGTGATTACCCCCAACTGGAACAAGCCCGTACCTTGCTAGAGGTACTTGGATACTAGGCGGGTAAGGTTTTAAAGGCGCCCGCTTCAGGTTAGAATGCCCCGTTCTCAAATAATATAAACACGCCATGCCATCCGAAAACCTGGTCGAAATCCAGGAACTCAACTTCACCTACGACGTGCGCCCGGTGCTGCAAGGCATCAATATGAATTTTCCGCGCGGCAAGGTGGTGGCGATCATGGGGCTATCCGGCTGCGGCAAAACTACGCTGTTGCGCCTGATCGGCGGCCAGCTCAAGCCGAGCGGCGGGCAGGTACAAGTCGCTGGCCAAACGATTCATGAGTTGGACCGCGAGGGTTTGTTTCGCATGCGGCGGCGCATGGGCATGTTGTTTCAATTTGGCGCGCTGTATACCGATATGTCGGTATTCGATAACGTGGCGTTTCAGATGCGCGAGCACACCGATTTGCCGGAGTCCTTGATCCGCGATCTGGTGCTGTTGAAACTCGAAGCGGTGGGCTTGCGCGGTGCACACAATTTGATGCCGGCCGAATTGTCCGGCGGCATGGCGCGGCGCGTGGCCTTGGCGCGCGCGATTGCGCTGGACCCGATGTTGATGTTGTATGACGAGCCTTTCGCCGGCTTGGATACGATTTCGCTGGGCGTGATCGGCAATTTGATCCGGCACTTGAACGATGCGCTGGGCGCAACCTCGATTGTGGTGACGCACGACGTGCAGGAGTCTTTGAAGATCGTGGATTATATTTATTTCATGTCCGAGGGGCGCGTGATCGCAGAAGGCACGCCGGATGAGCTGCGCGCGGCGGATACCGGTTTCGTACATCAATTCGTGCACGGCGAGATCGACGGCCCGATGCCTTTCCACTATCCCGGCGCCAGCTACGCCGACGACCTCGCGCTGGATGCCGCGCATGCTTGAGCGCGCTATTGATGGCATTCGCGGCACCGGACACCGTGTGGTGAACGGCGTGTGGCGTTTGGGCTTCGCCAGCCGCTTCTTTTTGGCGACGCTGCTGCATTCCGGCATGAGCTTTCGCCGCTTTCAGCTGACGATCAAAGAAATCTATTTCAGCGGTGTGTTGTCGCTGATTATTATTTTGGTGTCGGGCCTGTTCGTGGGCATGGTGCTGGGCTTGCAAGGCTATGAGACGCTGCAAAAATACGGTTCCGAGTCCGCCTTGGGCACGTTGGTCGCGTTATCCTTGGTGCGCGAATTGGGGCCGGTGCTGGCGGCCCTGTTGTTCGCCAGCCGCGCCGGTTCCGCCATCACCGCCGAGATCGGCTTGATGAAAGCCACTGAGCAGATCAGCGCAATGGAAATGATGGCGGTGGACCCGATCGCGCGCGTGGTCGCGCCGCGCTTCTGGGCCGGGGTGATATCGATGCCGCTGTTGGCGGCCATGTTCTCCGCCACCGGCGTATTTGGCGGCTACTTGATCGGCGTGGTGCTGATCGGCGTGGACGAGGGCCAATTCTGGTCGCAGATGCAAGCGGCGGTAGATTTTCGCCAAGATGTGATGAATGGCGTGATCAAGAGCTGCGTGTTTGGCGTCGCGATCACCGCTATCGCTTTGTTCGAAGGCTATGACGCGCCGCCCACAGCGGAGGGCGTGTCGCACGCAACCACGCGCACGGTGGTAACCTCCGCGCTGGCGGTGTTGGCCTTGGATTTTATTTTGACCGCTTTCATGTTTAGGGGGCTGTAAACCTTATGGAACGTAAGACGCTGGATTTATGGGTGGGATTATTCGTGGTGGCAGGCCTCGCGGCCGTGCTGGTGCTGGCAATGAAGGTGGGGAATTTAAGCACCTTCAATATGTCGGAATCCTATGAGCTCAAGGCCGACTTCGACAATATCGGCGGCCTCAAGGCACGCGCGCCGGTGAAAAGCGCTGGCGTAGTCGTGGGCCGAGTCACCAACATCAGTTTTGACAACGCCAGTTATCGCGCGCGAGTGTCGATGGTGGTGGATAAGCGCTACCAGTTTCCGAAAGACACTTTCGCCAAGATTCTCACCGCAGGCTTGCTCGGTGAGCAATACATCGGCCTTGACCCGGGCGGCGATGAAGTGAACCTCAAGTCCGGCGACAAAATCGCCAAGACCGAGCCGGCGATGGTGCTGGAGAGCTTGATCAGTAAATTTATGTTCGACAAGGCCGCCGATGGCGATGCCAAGAAATAGCACTCAACACTTAACCTAGAGAGCCCAATATGATGCGCACAAAACGAATTTGGATTGCCCTGGTGATGTTGCTGGTTAGCCCGCTGTTGTTGGCGGCTGAAGGCGACCCGGATGAGCTGATCAAGAAAACCGCGAACGAAGTATTGACGATCATTAAGCAGGATAAAGAGATTCAAGCCGGCAGCCATAAAAAGATCAAAGAAGTGATCGAAGTTAAAGTGCTGCCGCATTTTGACTTCACGCGCATGACGCGCCTAGCCGTGGGCCGGTTCTGGAACCAGGCAACGCCAGCACAGCAACAATCGCTGGTGAGCGAATTTAAAACGCTGCTCGTGCGCACTTACTCGACCTCGCTCATCACTTACAGAGATCAAAGAATCGACTATAAGCCGCTCAAATTAATGCCGGCCGATACCGATGTCGTGGTGAAAACCCTGATCATTCAACCTGGCGCCCAATCGATTCCGCTCGACTACAGCATGATCAAAACCCCCGCCGGCTGGAAAGCCTATGACATCTCGGTGGATGGTGTGAGCCTGGTGGTGAACTACCGCTCCTCGTTCGCACAAGAAATTCAACAGGGCGGCATGGATCAACTGATCAAAACCCTGCAGGCGAAAAACAACGGCCTCGTCCCGGACACCAAGAAGAACTAATCAAGATGCTGACCCGCGAAGGCGATACGCTCAAAGTCGCCGGCCCCATGAATATCGACAGTGTGTCTGCACTGCTCGCGCAGAGCGCTGGTATGCTGGATGGGGCTAACTTGGTCGATTTATCCGGCGTGACCGAAGCCGACTCTTCCGCCGTGAGCCTACTGTTGGAATGGCGGCGTCAGGCGAAGGGCGCTGCTTTGCGCTTCGCCAACCTGCCGCCCGCGCTCAAGAGCCTCGCCGATCTTTATGGCGTGGCGGATTTGATTCCCCAATAAAACTTTAACCACGGGGAGCACGGGGGACACGGGGAGAACCAATTGCCATTGTGATTGAGTTTTCGTCCTGCCGCCGAGCAAGATTGATCGCCAACATTTTTTTGCTTTCCCCGTGAGCCCCGTGTCCCCCGTGGTTAACTTGGTTTTTTATCTCCATGACCTCAGCCATTGAATTTTGCGGCGTGCACAAGCAATTCGGCACGCTGGAAGCATTGAAAGGCGTGGACCTGCGCGTCGAGCCGGGCGAATTTTTCGGTTTGCTCGGCCCCAATGGCGCGGGTAAGTCCACGTTGATCCACGTGCTCGCCGGCTTGGTACGCGCGTCTAGCGGGACGGCGAAAGTGATGGGGCATGATGTGCGCAGCGATTACCGCGCGGCGCGGCGCGGCCTCGGCATGGTGCCGCAAGAACTGGTGTACGACCCTTTTTTTACCGTACGCGAAACGCTTCAGATTCAATCCGGCTACTACGGCGTGCGCGGCAACGCGGCATGGATCGATGAATTGCTGGTGGGCTTGGATCTGGTATCCAAGGCCGATACTTATACGCGCATGTTGTCCGGCGGCATGAAGCGGCGCGTGCTGGTGGCGCAAGCGCTGGTGCACAAGCCACCGGTAATCGTGCTGGATGAACCGACCGCGGGCGTGGATGTAGAGTTGCGGCAGAACCTGTGGCAATTCATCCGCAAGCTCAATGCCGAGGGGCATACGATTATGCTCACCACGCATTACCTGGAGGAAGCGGAAATGCTGTGCAGCCGCATTGCCATGTTGAAGCAAGGCCGCATCGTCGCGCTCGACACTAAACAAAATTTGCTCAACCTGATCACCGATAAATACGTGCGGCTAAAATTAACCACAGGCGCCCTACCGCCCAGCTTGCAAGCCAAAGCACGCCCGATGGAGGCAGACCGCTTTGTGCTGCCGCTGACCGATTACACTGAACTGGAAGGGATGCTGCGCGAGCTGCGCGAAGGTGGCGCGGTGGTCGAAGAAATCGAACTGATTAAACCGGATTTGGAAGAAGTGTTTGTCCAAGTCATGCACCGGCATTAAACCATGACCAGCTTAGCTACCCTGTTCTACAAAGAAGTTCTGCGCTTCTATAAGGTCATCCTGCAAACCGTGATGGCGCCGATTATTACGGCGCTGTTATATCTGCTGATCTTCTCTCACGTCTTGTCCGAGCACGTGCAGGTATACCCTGGCGTGTCCTACACCGCGTTCCTGATTCCCGGTTTGGTGATGATGTCGGTATTGCAAAATGCCTTCGCCAATAGCTCGTCCAGCCTGATTCAATCCAAAGTGACAGACAACATTGTGTTTGTGCTACTGCCGCCAATCGCATACTGGGAATTTTTTCTGGCTTACGTGGCGGCGGCGATGGTGCGCGGCATGGTGGTGGGCTTGGGCGTATTTCTGGTGGCGATGTGGTTTACCCAGGTGCCACTGCAGCATCCCCTGTGGGCTTTCGCCTTTGCATTTTTCGGCAGCGCCATTCTCGGCATCTTGGGTGTAATCGCCGGCATTTGGGCCGACCAATTCGATCAACTAGCCGGGTTTCAGAATTTCATCATCGTACCGCTGACTTTTTTGTCGGGCGTGTTCTATTCTATTCACTCCCTACCTGAATTCTGGCAGACGGTTTCGCACTTCAACCCTTTTTTCTACATGATCGATGGCTTCCGCTACGGCTTTTTCGGTGTTTCCGATATTTCGCCTGGCATGAGCCTCGGCGTTGTCCTGGCTTGCGGTTTGGTCTTATCATTGGCCACGCTGCAACTTCTTAAATCCGGCTACAAATTACGTTATTGAGGCACCCCATGGTTACCCCTGAACAAGTTCAGCACTACATCACCGCCGGCCTGAAATGCGACCACATCGAAGTGAATGGCGATGGCCGCCATTTCGACGCGATTATCGTCAGCCCCGAATTTATCGGCAAAAACATGGTGCAGCAGCATCAGCGCGTATATCAGATCCTGGGTGATCGGATGCGCGAGGAAATCCATGCGCTGTCGATGAAAACGTTTTCGCCTGAGGATTGGGCCAAGCGCTAATTCATCATGGATAAACTCGTTATTCAAGGCGGCGTGCCGCTCAACGGTGAGATTCGCATCTCCGGCGCTAAGAACGCGGCCTTGCCGATTCTGTGCGCTGGCCTGCTCACCGGCGACACGCTCACGCTCACCAATGTGCCGCATCTGAAAGACGTAACCACCACCCTTACCTTGCTGAGCCAGATGGGCGTGCAAGTCACGCTCGACGAAAATATGGGCGTGGCGCTGGATGGCTCGGTAGTGAATAACCCCGTCGCGCCATATGAGATGGTGAAAACCATGCGCGCGTCGATCCTGGTACTGGGCCCGCTAGTGGCGCGTTTTGGCGTGGCGGTCGTGTCCCTGCCGGGCGGGTGCGCCATCGGCTCGCGCCCAGTGGACCTGCACATCAAGGGCCTGCAAGCCATGGGCGCGGATATCAGCATCCAGCACGGCAATATCATTGCCCGCGCCAATCGGCTCAAAGGCGCGCGTATCTTCATGGATTTGGTGTCCGTCACCGGCACCGAAAATCTGATGATGGCGGCGACACTGGCCGATGGTGTCACCGTGATCGAAAATGCCGCGCGCGAACCCGAAGTGGTGGATCTCGCGCATTGTTTGAATGCCATGGGTGCGCACGTGGAAGGCGCGGGCGGCGACATCATCACCATCCACGGCGTGGAACGCCTGCACGGCGCAACTCACCCGATCATTCCCGATCGCATCGAAACCGGCACTTATCTGGTCGCTGCCGCCGCCTGCGGCGGGCGCGTCAAGCTCAAAAACACTCGCCCCGACACGCTGGAAGCGGTGTTAGAAAAGCTGCGCGAAGCGGGCGCCGCCATCACGCTCGGTGACGACTGGATTGAAATCGAGCGCAGCGGCGCGCTCAAATCGGTGAGCATCCGCACCGCGCCCCACCCCGCCTTCCCCACCGATATGCAAGCACAATTCATGGCGCTGAACAGCATCGCCCAGGGCAGCGCAACTGTTATCGAAACCATTTTCGAAAACCGCTTCATGCACGTGCAAGAGCTCACCCGTCTCGGCGCCGATATCGAAACCCAAGGCAACACCGCCGTGGTGCGCGGTGTGCCACGCCTCGACGGCGCGATCGTGATGGCCACCGACCTGCGCGCTTCCGCCAGCTTGGTCATCGCCGGCTTGGTAGCGCAAGGCGAAACCACCGTCGAGCGC
>JAUXTZ010000065.1 GCA_030681095.1 Burkholderiales bacterium | reverse complement strand
GTAGTCCCGCGAATCTTACTCCTCCCCTTTCAAGGGGGAGGTTGGGAGGGGGATGGGATACTAGCGCGGCGACAGGTTCAACCCATCCCCATCCTAGCCTTCCCCTTGAAGGGGAAGGAACGATCGGCACCCTCCCGTAGGATGAATAATCAATCCTCCAGCGCCCGCACTTTCACTGCCTTGCCCTTCACCTTGCCTGCCGACAATTTGCGCACCGCCTCGCGCGCGATGTCGCGCGCGACGGCGACATAAGTGGATTGATCGGTCACGGTGATTTTGCCGACTTGTTCGCGTGTGAAGCCCGCTTCGCCGGTGAGTGCGCCCAGCACGTCGCCGGGGCGGATTTTTTCTTTGCGCCCACCGAGTATCTGGAGGGTCACCATCGGCGGTACTAGCGGTTCGTCATTATCGTTTTCAAGTTCGCTCAGCGCATGCCACTCCGGCTCAGAGCCCATCATCTGGGCGATGGCGGCAACGCGGCGCTTGTCGGACGCACTGCATAGGCTCAGCGCCCAGCCTTCTTCATCGGCGCGGCCGGTACGGCCGATGCGATGGATGTGGATTTCCGGATCGGGCGTGACATCGACATTGATCACCGCTTCGAGTTGCGCGATATCCAAGCCCCGCGCCGCCACATCGGTGGCCACCAGCACCGAGCAACTGCGATTGGCGAACTGGATCAGCACTTGATCGCGCTCGCGTTGCTCCATATCGCCATTCAAGGTCAGCGCATGAACGCCTTGTGCATGCAGCACTTCCAGTAAATCGCGGCATTGCTGTTTGGTGTTGCAGAAGGCCAGCGTACTGACTGGGCGGTAGTGCTTGAGCAAAAGGCCGACGGCTTGCAAACGCTCTTCGTGTTTCACCTCGTAGAAGCGCTGGCGTATTTTGCTGGCCTCATGCTGCTCTAGCAGCTTTACTTCCTGCGGATTGCGCAAGAACTGGCGCGCCAAGCGTGCGATGCCTTCAGGATAGGTGGCCGAGAACAGCAAGGTCTGGCGTTGCGCCGGGCAGCGTTTCGCCACGTAGGCGATGTCGTCGTAAAACCCCATATCCAACATACGATCGGCTTCGTCCAGCACCAGAGTGTTGAGTGCCTCCAGATTCAGACTGCCGCGCTCCAGGTGATCCATGATGCGGCCGGGTGTGCCGACGACGATATGCGCGCCATGTTCCAGGCTGGCCATCTGCGGACGCATGGTGGTGCCGCCACATAGCGCAATCACCTTGATGTTGTCTGCAAATCGCGCCAGACGGCGGATCTCTTGCGTGACCTGATCCGCCAGCTCACGCGTGGGGCACAGCACCATGGCTTGCACCGCAAAGCGGCGCGGGTTGAGTTTGGTAAGCAAGGTCAATGCGAACGCCGCCGTCTTGCCGCTGCCGGTCTTGGCTTGCGCGATCAGGTCGTGCCCGGCGAGTGCAATCGGCAGGCTGGCCGCCTGAATCGGGGTCATGGTCAGGTATTCGAGCTGCTGCAATGTCGCCTGGATGCCGGGCGGCAGGGGCAGTTCGTTGAAAGAGTGCGCGGCAGTATCTGCTACGGGCGGAATCATATCGGTCATGGGTATTTTTCTCGGCAAAGGTGCGGAATGGTTGTAACAAGAATTTTAAATGCACTCATGGCGTCATGCCGGCGAACGCCGGCATCCAGTCGTTTTTTGTTTTGCCGCGATTTTAAAAACCTGGATTCCGGCTTTCGCCGGAATGACGGGAGCTTTCTGTTCCGCCTATAAGCGTAAGCAGACCGTTTAGAGCAAGACCAAACTATCGCGATGAATCAATTCCGCTTCGTCTACGTAGCCGAGGATGGTTTCGATTTCACTGGAAGGTTTCTTGAGGATTTTGCGCGCATCCGTCGCGCTGTAATTGACCAAGCCGCGCGCGATTTCTGCGCCGCTGGGATCGACGCAGGTGACGACTTCACCGCGTTCGAATTCGCCCGACAGAACGTGCACGCCGATCGGCAGCAGGCTTTTACCTTCTTCGCGTAGGGCGCGCGCCGCACCGGCGTCGAGCATCAAGCGGCCGCGCACTTGCAGGTGATCGGCCAGCCATTTTTTGCGCGCCGCGACTTTGTTGCTTTCATCCGCAGTGAGCTGCGTGCCGATGGCTTCGCCTTGTGCTAAGCGCACCAATACATCCGGCTCGCGGCCCCAAGCAATAATGGTATGCGCCCCGCTGCGTGCGGCGCGTTTGGCGGCGAGCACTTTGGTCAGCATGCCGCCGCGGCCAAGCGCGCTGCCCGCGCCACCGGCCATTTTCTCCAACTCGGCATCGCCCGCGTGCGCTTCTTGAATCAAGGTGGCGCTCGGGTCTTTGCGCGGGTCGGCGGAATACAAACCCTTTTGATCGGTCATGATCACCAGCGCATCGGCCTCGATCAGATTGGTGACCAAAGCGGCCAGGGTATCGTTGTCGCCGAATTTGATTTCATCGGTCACCACGGTGTCGTTCTCATTGATGATCGGAATCACATTGAGTGCAAGCAAGGTGCGCAGCGTGGAGCGCGCATTGAGATAGCGTTTGCGGTCGGCCAAATCTTCGTGCGTCAACAAAATCTGCGCGGTGTGGAGTTGGTGTTTGCGAAAGCAGGTTTCATACACCTGCACCAATCCCATCTGCCCCACCGCCGCCGCCGCTTGCAACTCATGCACCGCGTGCGGGCGCTTTTTCCAGCCCAGGCGCTGCATGCCTTCCGCAATGGCGCCGCTGGAGACGAGCACCACCTGCTTGCCCATGGTTTTGAGGCGCGCGATTTGATCGGCCCACTGCGCAATTGCCACCGAGTCGAGCCCCTGACCTTCGTTGGTGACCAGGCTGCTGCCGACTTTCACGACCAGGCATTTAGATTTGGCGAGGATGGATTGCATGTCTACTTCTTCAAGGTGAAGGCGCAAAACCGCTATGGTAACCGAAGCTTAACTACTCTTCAGTAGGTGGCAGATATTCGTCTTCGCTAGCGAGTAAGGCTTCGTCTTCGCTGCTCTGCGTGGGCGCTTTGACGGTATCGAGATAAGCCATGATCGCGTAAGTCAGCGCCTGGCAGCCTTCGCCAGTCAGGGCGGAGATGCTGAAGCTCTCGCCTTTCCACTTATAGCGCTTGAGAAAATCTTTGACGCGCGCAACGCGTTCATCTTCCGCAATCATGTCGAGCTTATTCAGCACCAGCCAGCGCGGCTTGTCATACAAACGCTGGTCGTATTTTCGCAGCTCTTCCACAATGGCTTTTGCTTCTTTGACCGGGTCGATATTTTCGTCGAACGGCGCCAAATCCACGATATGCAGCAGCAAACGCGTGCGCTGCAAGTGGCGCAGGAATTGGTGGCCGAGGCCGTCGCCTTCCGCCGCGCCTTCGATCAGGCCGGGGATATCGGCGATGACGAAGCTGCGATTGTTGTCGACTCGCACCACGCCCAGATTCGGGTGCAGCGTGGTAAAGGGATAGTCCGCGACTTTAGGCTT
>JAUXTZ010000055.1 GCA_030681095.1 Burkholderiales bacterium | reverse complement strand
CCATCGGGGCGCCCGCTTGTCGCGTGGCGCCCTTTTTTTATGGACACCGCGCACCTTCCTTACTAGCATGAATTAAGAGCAAGTTTCGGCTTGCCCTTCCCCCCAATACCTTGCGAGGTGGGGCATGCTGCAGACACGACTGACCCGATTAACTTCACCGCGCGCAATCGCTTGGCTACTTGCTGGCTTGGTTTGTGTGTTGGGCCTGACCGTTGTTCTCTACAGCCGACACACGAACGGATCACTAGCCCTATTGCTTGTTTCGCTCGGCTTAGCCTCGCTTGCGGCATGGAGCATGTATTTGCTCTACTGTCTGGATCGGGCATTCCAGCAAGCCCAGCATAAAATCGAGCAGTTCAATCGATTGCTAGCGGAAAATGTTGACGAACGCGCCACAGCGCTGCAAGTCGCCAATATCAATCTGAAAATGGAAGTTGTAGAACGGCGCGCGATGGAAGCCGAGCTCTTCCGCTACAGGGAACACCTGGAAGAAATTGTGGCACAGCGCACTGAAATGCTGGAAAAAGCCAACCTGCATTTGCTGGATGAAATAGCACAACGCAAGAAAGCAGAACGTAAACTGTTCGAGCAGAAAGAACGTGCCCAAGTAACGCTGGCATCAATTGGTGACGCCGTCGTCACCACCGACGCTAAAGGTCAAGTTGTTTACCTCAATCCCGTCGCGGAAGAGCTGATCGGCTGGCATAACGCTCAAGCAAAGGGCCAACCCATTGCCGACATGATGCATCTGCTGAACGAAGCTACGCGTGAGCCGATCGAAAACCCAGTGGAGTCCTGCTTCCGGGAAAATGCACACGCCATAGCGAACAACGTTAGCCTTTTGATTCGACGCGATGGCAAAGAAATACCAATTTCCGATTCTGCCGCGCCAATCCGCGACCGCGAACACAACATCATCGGTGCGGTGATGGTATTCCATGACGTCGCCACGGAACGCCAACTCACCCAGCAGCTCTCCTATCAAGCAACGCATGATGCCTTGACTGGCTTGGCCAATCGCCAGGAATTTGAGTTGCGTTTAAGCCGCGTGCTGCAATCCGCCAAGGAGGATCATACTGAACACGCGCTGATGTTTCTCGATCTTGACCACTTTAAACAAGTCAATGACACCAGCGGCCATGCTGCGGGGGACGAGTTGCTGCGTCGAATCGCCGTGCTATTCAAGCACGCTATCCGGCAGCGCGACACACTCGCGCGTTTGGGTGGCGATGAATTCGGCTTGTTGTTGGAACGCTGCACGATGCTGCAGGCGGAAGCGATCGCGAAAGAACTGCTACACCACATCAACGCTTTCGTCCTCGATTGGTCAGGCATATCACATAAGGTGGGACTGAGTATTGGTATGGTGGCGATCAATCAAGACAGCGTCAGCCTCTCCACGTTGCTCAGCGCTGCCGACTCCGCCTGCTACGAATCCAAGCGCAATGGGCGAAACCGGTACAGTGTTTACGCCTCCGCGCCACGTCTTTGAAGGGCCTATTGTGCCGCGTGTCGCCACCCAAACAAAAAACCCCGCCTTGGCGGGGTTTTTTGCGTTCGGAACTCAAACAATTATTTCAGTTTGATTTCCTTGTACATCACATGCTTGCGCGCAACGGGATCGTACTTGCTCATCTCCAATTTTTCCGGAGTGGTGCGCTTGTTCTTGTCCGTGGTGTAAAAGTGACCGGTGCCGGCAGTCGACTCCAGTTTAATTTTTTCGCGTCCGCCTTTTGCCATGATCTAATCCTTAAATCCGCTCGCCTTTGGCGCGCAGTTCAGCCAGCACCACATCGATGCCATTTTTGTCGATAGTCCGCAGCCCAGCGTTGGATAAACGCATACGCACCCAGCGGTTTTCGCTTTCCACCCAGAACCGGCGATACTGCAGATTCGGTAAAAAACGACGCTTGGTTCTGTTATTAGCGTGGGAAACATTGTTCCCGGACATCGGCGCCTTACCGGTGACGATACATACTCGCGCCATGATAAATCCTTTGCTTCGGTGAAAAACGCGCAACTATACAGCAGTTTGCAAAATGGCTCAAGAGGCGGTATCGTCCCCGGCTTTGACCCAAAACGACCCCGCCGATCGACCCAATACGATGCTGGAAGCGGCCCATCTTACCTGCCAGCGCGGCGAGCGCACCCTATTCACCAACTTGAGCTTTACCCTCGACGCGGGCGAACTATTGCAGGTCGCCGGCCCCAATGGTAGTGGTAAAACGAGTCTGCTCAAGCTCTTATGCGGTTTGAGCCCCCCCGTGGCAGGCGAAATCCGTTGGCAAGGCGCACCCGCTAGAGGCGAAGATTTTCGGCGCCATCTGTTTTATCTGGGCCACCAGCATGCCGTCAAGGAAGAACTGAGCGCTTTGGAAAACCTGCATATTTCGACCGATCTGGCGGGTGAACCGCTGACCGATGAAGAGGCCTTGGATGCGCTGGAGCGAATGGGGCTGGCTGGGCGCGAGCACTTACCGGCAAAGGTGTTGTCTCAAGGCCAGAAACGGCGGGTCGCCCTGGCGCGGCTGCTGGTATCCAAAGCGCCTTTATGGATTCTGGATGAACCCTTGACCGCGCTGGATGTCGCAGCGGTTAACCTGATTCAATCGCGCCTCGCCGAACATCTGGCGCACCAGGGCATGGTGGTGTTGACCACCCACCAAGCACTTCATGTCCCTGGCGTAATCCCGCGCCGCATCGATCTGGAATAGCATACGGTGCTCATTACCATCATCCGGCGCGATTTACTGCTCGCCTACCGACGCCGCTCGGATGTGCTGACCACGCTGTTCTTTTTCGTGATCGTGGTGAGTTTGTTTCCCCTGGGCGTAGGACCGGAAATGAAAACGCTGCGCCTGATTGCTCCGGGGGTGGTTTGGGTCGCGGCGCTACTGGCTTCGATGTTGTCGTTAAACCGGTTGTTTGCGGCCGACTATCAAGACGGCACACTCGAGCAAATGCTGCTCGCACCCCAACCCTTGGCGTTGATCGTGCTGGGCAAGATCATTGCGCATTGGCTGGTGTCGGGTCTGCCGTTGGCCTTGATGGCGCCGGTGTTGGGCATGCAGTTCGATTTACCGCCCGAGGCGCTGGCTGTTTTGTTTTTTGCGCTGCTGCTCGGCACCCCGATATTGAGCCTGATCGGCGCGATCGGCGCAGCGTTGACCTTGGGCTTACGCGGCGGCGGTGTGTTACTGTCCTTGTTGGTGCTACCGCTGTACATCCCCGCGCTGATTTTCGGCGCTGGCGCAGTCGAGTCGTATATCGCCGGTGTCAGTCCGGAAGGCCATTTATCCCTGCTGGGCGCTTTGCTGATATTGACTGGACTCACCGCGCCGTGGGTCACTGCGGTCGCGTTACGAATTGCAATGGAATAGAGCATGTCAATTAACTGGTTTAAATATTCTTCCCCCGCCACTTTCTATCCGCTCGCGGGCAAAATAATTCCGCTGTTTTATGCCCTGGCGGCGATACTGACCATCATTGGCCTGTATATCAGCTTCTTTGTCGCGCCCACCGACGCTACCCAAGGCGAGTCCTATCGCATCATTTTCATTCACGTCCCCGCAGCCTGGATGTCGATGTTCATTTATCTCGTCATGGCGATGTGGGCAGGACTCGGTCTGGTGATGAACACCCGCTTATCCAGCATCATGGCGCAGGCACTGGCGCCGACCGGCGCGATGTTTACTTTCGTTGCACTGATCACCGGCGCATTTTGGGGCAAGCCCACCTGGGGCACATGGTGGGAATGGGATGCGCGCATGACGAGCGAGCTGATCCTGTTATTCCTCTACATCGGCTATATGTCGCTCACCGCCGCCATCGACGACGTGCGCCGCGCCGATAAGGCCGGTGCAATTCTGGCACTGGTCGGTGCGGTCAACGTGCCGATTATTTATTTTTCGGTAAAATGGTGGAACACCTTGCATCAAGGCGCATCCGTCAGCTTGACCCGCGCGCCGAGCATGGCGAAAACCATGCTGCTGGGCATGCTAATCATGGCCCTGGCCGCCTGGATGTACTCCATCGCCGTGGCCTTGTCGCGCGCACGGCTCCTGATGCTGGAACGTGAAAAATCCACCGCGTGGGCGCAAGAAGTCCTGGAGCAAAAACCATGAACTGGGGTAGTTTTTCAAATTTTATCGATATGGGCGGGCGTGGATTTTACGTCTGGGGATCGTATCTCATCACCTTGGTTTGCATCGTCCTGGAGCTGGGCCTGCTGGCACGCCATAAGCGCACGCTTTGGCAACGACTGACGCAAATCATGAAACTGAACAAACAAGGTTGAACATGAAACCAAGATATAAAAAACTATTGTGGGTACTCGGCGGCTTGTCGCTATTGGGCGTTGCAACGTGGCTCGTGTTGAATGCGCTCAATAAAAATCTGAATTATTTCTACTCGCCCACCCAAGTGGCGAACCATGAGGCGCCGGCCAACCGCAGCTTTCGCCTCGGTGGCTTGGTGGTGGACGGCAGCCTCAAGCGTCAAACCGATGGCTTGACGGTGGAATTCGTCGTCACCGATACCGCAAGCAATATTCCGGTGCGTTATAAAGGCATTCTGCCCGATTTGTTCAAAGAAGGTAAAAGCGTGGTGGCGCAAGGCAAGCTGGGCGCCGACGGCCACTTCGTAGCCGATCAAGTGCTGGCTAAGCACGACGAAAACTACATGCCGCCAGAAGCCGCCAAGGCGCTGGAAGACGCGAAAAAACTCAACGCAGCGAAAGCCCCCAAACCATGATCCCAGAACTCGGCCACTTCGCGCTCATCCTGGCGCTCACACTCGCACTGGCACAAGGCATTCTGCCGCTGATCGGTGCGGCGACAAATCAAACCAACTTCATGGCGGTGGCGCGCCCGGCAGCGCAGGGACAATTCGTCTTCGTCGCCATCGCCTTCGCATGCCTGGCTTATGCCTTCCTGGTCAACGATTTCTCTGTGCAATATGTCGCCACTAATTCCAACACGCGCTTACCCGCGCATTATCGCTTCGCTGCGGTATGGGGCGGACATGAGGGCTCGATTCTGTTGTGGACGCTCACCTTGTCGGTATGGACGCTGCTGGTCACCTTGTTCTCGCGCCATCTGCCGCAAGAAATGGCAGCGCGTGTGCTGGGTGTGATGGGCTTGATCAGCGTCGGTTTCCTGCTGTTTATGCTGCTGGTGTCCAACCCCTTCGACCGCCTGCTGCCGGCCGCACTCGAAGGCCGCGATCTGAATCCACTGCTGCAAGACCCGGGCATGGTGATCCATCCACCCGTGCTCTATATCGGCTATGTCGGCTTTTCCGTCGCCTTCGCGTTTGCCCTCGCGGCGCTCATGGGTGGGCGGCTCGACGCGGCGTGGGCGCGCTGGTCGCGGCCATGGACCACGGCGGCTTGGATGTTTCTCACCCTAGGCATCGCGCTCGGCAGTTGGTGGGCATATTACGAACTAGGCTGGGGCGGCTGGTGGTTCTGGGATCCGGTGGAAAACGCTTCCTTCCTGCCCTGGCTGGTCGGCACCGCGTTAATTCACTCGCTGGCAGTCACCGAGAAGCGCGGCACCTTCAAAAGCTGGACCGTGCTGCTCGCCATCACTGCGTTTTCGCTGAGCTTGCTGGGTACCTTCCTGGTGCGCTCCGGGGTGCTCACCTCGGTTCATGCCTTTGCCACCGATCCTAAGCGTGGCGTGTTTATTTTGATCTTCCTCGCCATCGTCATCGGCGCTTCGCTCCTGCTCTTCGCTTGGCGTGCACCCAAGGTTGGCCTCGGCGGGAAATTCGCGCTCATCTCACGCGAAACCTTTCTACTGGCCAACAATGTGCTGCTGCTAGTGGCCGCCGGCGCAGTCTTGCTTGGCACGTTGTATCCCCTGTTCATCGACGCGTTGGATTTAGGCAAAATTTCCGTCGGCCCCCCCTACTTCGATGCGGTGTTCATGCCACTGATGGCGCCGGCGATTTTCCTCATGGGCATCGGGCCGTTCGCGCGCTGGAAAGAGCAGTCCTTGCCGGAACTGGCCAAGCGCTTGAAATGGGCGTTCGGCGTCGCCCTCATCAGCGCACTACTGATGCCGCTGATAATCGGCAAGTGGACGCCGCTCATCAGCTTTGGTTTATTGCTCGCGTTTTGGGTAATAGCGGCTGGTGTTTATGGGGTTTGGAGTCGTCTCGCACAGACCCCAGGCACTATGCTGAGCCGCATCGCCAAGCAAACCCCAAGTTGGTGGGGCATGCAGCTCGCGCACCTTGGCATAGCGATCTTCATTATCGGCGTGACCTTGGTTAAAGGCTATGAAACCGAAAACGACGTGCGCATGAATATCGGCAGCACCGTCACCATGAATGATTATGTCTTCACTTTCCGTGGCGCCACGCAACAAGCCGGGCCTAACTACCAGGCTTGGGTTGGCGACGTTGAAATTTCCAAAAACGGAAGGTTGGTCACCACCATGCATCCGGAAAAACGCAACTATCTCGCCACCGGCATGGCCATGACCGAAGCTGCAATCGACGCCGGCATCACACGCGATTTATATGTCGCGCTGGGCGAGCCGCTAGAAAACGGTGCTTGGTCGGTGCGCGTGTATCACAAGCCTTTCGTGGATTGGATCTGGGGCGGGTGCGTACTAATGGCGCTGGGCGGACTATTAGCGATATCTGATCGGCGCTATCGCTTGCATCAGCGCAGTGCGAAAGCTTCAGACGCGTTGCCCGTGGGGAGCCAAGCCTGATGCTGCGCTTTCTCGCTCCCTTCGCGGTTTTCGTTGCGCTTATCATCTTCTTCGCCATTGGGCTCACTCGCGACCCGCGCGAAATCCCCTCGCCCCTCATCAACCAACCCGCGCCGATATTCAAGCTGCAACAGTTGCAAGTACCGGCCAAGCAATTCTCACCCGCCGATATGCGTGGCCAGGTTTGGCTCTTCAACGTTTGGGCTTCTTGGTGCGTATCGTGCCGCGAGGAACATCCGGTTTTTGTCGAGCTGGCAAAACGCAATCTGGTTCCCATCGTGGGGCTGAATTACAAAGACCAACGTCCAGACGCGCTCCAATGGCTAACGCAATTCGGCAATCCCTATGTGCTGAGCGTGACGGATTTCGATGGCCGCATCGGCATCGACTACGGCGTGTATGGCGTGCCAGAAACCTATGTCATCGACAAACAAGGCGTTATCCGCATGAAACACATCGGCCCGGTCACCCCGCAAATATTGCAGGACAAGATATTGCCCAAAGTGCAGGAGCTGTCGAAATGATGCGCGCCTTATTAGGCATTTTCTTGCTGTTGCTCACGGCCTTTGCTCAGGCGGATGAAGCGCCGCCTACCGCGCAAGACCCGGTGTTGGAAGCGCGCTTGAACCACCTCGCCAAGGAGTTGCGGTGTCTGGTGTGTCAGAACGAAACCCTGGCCGATTCGCGTGCCGATCTAGCGCTCGACCTACGGCGTGAAGTGCGCGACAAAATGCGCCAGGGCATGAGCGATACACAGATCAAAGAATATCTCACGCAGCGCTACGGCGACTTCGTGCTCTACCGGCCGCCCGTGAAATCCGCCACCTGGCTGCTTTGGTTCGGTCCCTTTTTAATCTTGATTGCGGCTATCGCGGGGCTCACATATTTCCTTAAACGCCGGCGTAAGGTGTTGGAGGAAATTCCGCTCAGCGCCGAAGAAACCGCGCGCCTTAAATCCCTCCTGCATTCCGAGAACAAACAAGCATGACTACTTTCATCGCGCTGAGCGCCATCATGGCGCTTTGCGCCGCTTTCATTATCGCGCTGCCCCTGCTACGCGGGCTTCGCGATCGGCAAACTGCCGCCCCTGCGCAAGATGCCGCAAATGTCGCGATTTACACCGACCAGCAGGCCGAGCTCGAAGCCGACTTAGTAAACGGCGTCTTATCCCAAGCACAATATGATTTAGCCAAGCACGAATTGGAACGGCGCCTGTTGCAAGATGTACAGCCAACATCTGCACCCACAGCAAGCGTGATTACCACGCGCTGGCCCGGTATCGTCGTCGCCTTGATGGTTCCACTCATGGCGCTGGGGCTCTATCTCAAGATTGGCAATCCCAGTGCACTTGATCCAGCCGCGCTCAATCCCCCGGCGGCCAATCCCATGATCACGCAATTGCAGCAAGTGGAAACCATGCTGCCTAAGCTGGAACAACGCCTGCAAGCGCAACCGAACGACCCCACCGGATGGAATATGCTGGGCAAAGCCTACATGGCCCTGGAGCGTTTCCCTGAGGCAGTGAAAGCTTATGCAAAACTCGCTGAGCTTCAGCCGCGTGAAGCGCAGGTCTTTGCCGACTACGCCGATGCCCAAGCCATGGCGCAAGGGCAAACCCTGACCGGCAAACCCACCGAACTCATTGCCCAAGCATTAAAGCTCGACCCCACCAACGGTAAAGCGCTCTACCTCGCCGGCTTCGCGGCCCAGGAAGCAGGCAAACCGAAAGCCGGCATTGCGTACTGGGAAAAACTCATCGCGCAACTGCCGCCCGATTCGGAAGATGCAGCCGTGCTGCGGCAAAACCTCGCCGCATTGAAACAACAAATGGGTGGCCAAGTCAGCGCGCCAGCCGCTGCCAGCGTGTCGGGTCAAGTGCGCTTGGCGACTACGCTCAAAGATAAACCTGCGCCGCAAGATACCTTGTTCGTTTTTGCACGCGCGGTAGAAGGTCCAAAAATGCCGCTCGCCATGCTGCGCGTTCAAGTCAAAGACCTGCCGGTGAATTTTAGCCTCGACGACAGCATGGCAATGTCGCCGCAAATGAAACTTTCTAATTTCCCTGAAGTGGTGATCGTCGCGCGCGTTTCTAAAAGCGGCGCCGCTGTGCCACAACCGGGTGATCTGGAAGGCGTGAGCGCGCCGGTGAAGTTGGGTGCGAAAAACATCGCGGTGGAGATTTCCAAACAAATTCAATAAAAGCTTTTGCCACAGAGTTCATAGAGCGAACGCAGATTGATTTTCTCTGTGTACTCTGTGACCTCTGTGGCTAAATCGTTTTTCTAAATCAGCCCCCGTTCCGCCAGCGACACCCCGCCGCCCGCCGCGACGATGAAGTGATCCAGCACTCGCACATCTACTAAAGCCAGCGCTTGTTTCAATGCCTGGGTGATTGCCTCGTCGGCGCGGCTTGGTTCCGCCACACCCGACGGATGGTTGTGGGCGAAGATGAGCGCGGCGGCATTGTGCGCCAGCGCGCGTTTCACGACTTCGCGCGGATAGACGCTGGTTTCCTTCAACGAACCGCGAAACAATTCCTCTATCGCGATGACACGGTTCTGTGTATCGAGGAATACCGCCATGAACACTTCGTACTCGCGCGCGCCGAGCTGAAGCCGCAGATAATCGCGCACCGCTTGCGGCGAACTAAGCGCATCGCGTTGCTTCGATTGCTCCTTCAATGCGCGCCGCGCCATTTCCATCACGGCTTGCAGTTGCGCATATTTCGCCGGCCCCAAACCCGGCACGGCACAAAATGTCGCCTCGCTGGCGTGGGTGAGCGCGGTCAGGCTGCCAAAGCTTTGCAGTAATTCGCGCGCGAGATCAACCGCGCTTTTGCCGCTCATCCCGGTGCGCAAAAAAATCGCCAGTAGCTCCGCATCCGACAAAGCATGCGGGCCCTGCGCCAGCAATCGTTCGCGCGGCCGCTCTTGCGCCGGCCAATCGGTAATCGCCATGCCTACCCCTTTCCCGTAAAATGCCAATGATTATGACTGAATTACATTCCAAAAGCATATTGCTCGGCATCACCGGGGGCATCGCCGCGTACAAGGCGGCGGAGTTGGTGCGCCTCCTGGTTAAGGCAGGCTACAACGTGCAATGCGTCATGACTGAAACCGCGCAGCATTTTATCGGTGCGGCGACGCTGCAAGCGCTCTCTGGTAAGCCGGTGTTGATGAAACTTTGGGACAATACAAACGGCGATGGCATGGATCACATTCGTCTCTCGCGCGAAGCGGATGCGATATTGATCGCGCCAACAAGCGCCAACTTTATCGCCAAGCTCGCGCACGGTTTGGCTGACGATTTGCTCTCTACGCTATGTCTTGCTCGTGCTTGCCCGTTGGCCGTGGCGCCGGCGATGAACAAACAAATGTGGGACAAGCCGGCGACGCAGCGCAACCTCGTACAAATTCGCCAAGACGGTATCAATGTAATCGGCCCGGCGAGTGGCGAACAAGCCTGCGGTGAATTGGGCATGGGGCGCATGCTCGAACCGGAAACCCTCTTGATCGAACTCGAAGCCTTGTTTCAGCCCAAGCTGCTCGCGGGCAAGCACGTGATGATCACGGCTGGCCCCACCTATGAACCGATCGACCCGGTGCGCGGCATCACCAATCTGTCTTCCGGCAAGATGGGCTATGCCCTAGCACGGGCCGCCTGGGAAGCGGGTGCTACGGTGACCCTCGTGTCAGGCCCAACTGCACTCACTACGCCGCCGAATGTGCGCGTGATCTCCGTCACCACCGCGCAAGAGATGCACGATGAAGTAATGCGCGGGATTAAGAAAATGGCTATTTTCATCGGTGTGGCGGCAGTCGCCGATTACCGTGTGGCGCAAGTTGCCCAACAAAAACTGAAGAAAACTAAAACCACCCCCACGCTGACGCTTGAACCTAACCCCGATATCTTGGCCAAGGTAGCGGCACTGCCCAAAGCGCCGTTTTGCGTCGGGTTCGCAGCGGAAACCGAGAAACTATCCGAACACGCGCAAGCCAAGCGCGCCACGAAAGCCATTCCGCTCATCATCGCCAACCGCGCGCAGGATGCCTTGGGGCAAGACGAATCCACCTTGATTTTGATCGATTCGAACGGTAGCCACGCCCTGCCGCGCCAGCCAAAACTCCTTTCTGCACGCCAAGTTATCAAACATATCGCAAGCTTGTTATAAGGTACGGCTTAACAAGTTCGCTTTCCGCTCGACCCATACCTGCGGCATAATAATCGCAGGAGCAGCATTCAATTAAAACTGGCCTGCTTGGGCCAGATAAAAATAAAGAAACTATCGTGCAGAAAATCGACTTAATGATCCTTGATCCACGCATCAAGGATCAGTTGCCAGCCTATGCCACGCCCGGTTCTGCGGGCTTGGATTTACGCGCCTGCATTGATCATCCGATCGAACTCAAGCCCGGCCAAACCGAACTCATCCCCACCGGCATGGCAATTCATATCGCGGACAACGCTTATGCGGCCGTGATCCTGCCGCGCTCCGGCCTCGGTCACAAGCACGGCATCGTGCTCGGAAACTTGGTCGGGTTAATCGATTCGGATTATCAAGGTCAGCTGTTCGTCTCCTGTTGGAATCGGGGTCAAACGGCCTTTACGCTCAACCCGATGGAGCGCATCGCGCAACTCGTGATCGTTCCGGTACAGCGCGTGAATTTTAATATCGTCGAATCGTTTAGCGCGAGCGAACGCGGTGACGGCGGATTCGGTAGTACCGGCAAGCACTGATCGCCTGTCACGGCAGCGCAAGCCAAACGCTAGTTGAACCAGCCCGCCGAGAAATTTCGGTGGCTAAACAAGGTATGTGCACTTGATGAAGCCCTCCTTGGCCCGATATTTTCTGATCGCGTTTCTCGCCGCGCTGACGCTCATCGCCAGCGCGGGGCTGATGCTCTATCGCGCCACACAGGATGCCGAGCGCCATAGCCGCGAACGCGCCCCCATTTATGCGCCGCAATTGCTCGCGAATCAGATCGTCGAATCCACTCGGCAATGGACCCGTGGCACGAAAGCGATCGCCCAATCCCCGCTGACTTTGCGCATTTTAAAATCCACCGATGCGGCCGAGCGGCGTGAGTTGATGGGCACCCTTACCAGCCTGCAACCTGAACTGGGCGAAATTCAGCTCATCACCAGCGATCAGGCCAAAGGCCAAACGCCTATCCCCAGCGCGCTCGGCGCACAACAAAAGCGCATGATCGAAAAAGCGCGCGCTGCTTCGCACCCCGGCTCGAACCAAGGCGCCGCCCTACGCGCCGAATCACTGAGCTTGGCCTTGAGCGAGCCGGTGCGAGATACGGATGGCGGAATCGCAGGATTCGTATTGGTCGAGCGCAATCTGTCCGAAATCGGCGCTATATTCGCCGCCACTCCGCTGATCGATGGCTATGCCGAGTTGCAGCAAGTGAATGGCGTATCGGACACCCTGCTCAAGCGTGGCAATGAGCAGCTCAAATTCAGTAGCTCGCCCATAGCCATCATGCTGGAGGGTACGCCTTGGCGTTTGATGATGTGGCACAAACCGGCAGTGACCGGGCTAGCAGCTGATTTGCGCCGCAGCTATCTAGGGGTGGGGAGCGTGCTGACCGTACTGCTCGCGCTCTGCATGTGGCTGGCTTACCGCCTCGGCAACCGCATGCTGCAAGATGACCTGACCCTATTCACTAAGCTCTTCTCCGATGTAACGCATGAGCGCTTGCGCAAGCGATATCCGGTTGAATTGCGCGAGCTTCAAAACGGCTATCAAGTCATGTATCAATTGGCCAAAATGATGGTCAACAAACATCAACGCGTGGTGAATTCGGCTGGCATCGACCATCTATCGCAGGTCAGCAACCGGCGCAGCTTCGAGGCCAAGCAGCATGAGGTATTTGCGCGCGTCAACGAAGGCTGGGCGCACAGCCTGTTGATTCTCGATATCGACAATTTCAAGCACGTCAACGATAGCTACGGCCACGATGCCGGTGACCAACTCATCGTGCAATTCGGCAAGATACTGAAAGATCATTTACGTTCCAGCGATTTTGTCGCGCGCTTGGGCGGTGATGAGTTCTGCGTGTTATTCCCCAACACGCCGCTCAAAAAAGCCGAGGAGCTGGCGCAGCGACTGCGCGCGAATATGCCCTCCCGCCTCGAATTACAGCCGAATGTAATGCATCACTTGTCTTGGAGCGGTGGGCTTTCCGAATACAGCCGCCAGGATCAATCCGAGAACGCCGCGCTGGCGCGCGCCGATCAGGCATTGCTCGAGGCCAAGCGCGCAGGACGCAGCCGCACCGATGTTAAAGCTGCGTAGTGCGGTAACGCCGGCATCCTTGCTGGCATGCCGGCTGGAAGCTGGCGCTACCTAACAAGTTTTTTACGGCTACGCTTCAAGCAGGCTGAGGTCTCGCTGCCGCGCCCATTTTTTTACAATCGGCGCTAGCGTTTCCCAGACTAGAGGCTTTTGCAGATAATCGGACGCACCCAAGGTGAACGCCATGCTGCGATCATTCACGCAGGTCAGCAAAAGCACCGGGGTATCCTTTAATGAAGCGTCTTGCTTTAGCGCGCGCAGCACCGCCCAACCATCCATACCCGGCATCATGACATCCAGCAGGATTAGCGTAGGCCGGTGCATCTGCGCCATCGGTAGTGCATCCGCGCCGCTACCGATACTCAGCACTTGAAATCCCTCCGCCGATAAATGGCGCTCGAGTAAATCACGCACCGCGCTATCGTCATCGATCACCATGATGGTGCTAATCGTGCGGCGGCGCTCCTGGGCTATTTCGCCGCTCAAGCGCACCTCAATGGCATCGACTACTTTGGGCGGTACCGCTTCGCTCTGCGCTTGTGCCTTTACCGCCACCGGCAGCCACACCATGAAGCGCGAACCTTGTCCGCTTTCACTCTCAACGCCGATATCGCCGCCCATCATTTGGCAGAAGCGCCGGCTGATCGCCAGCCCCAGCCCGGTGCCGCCGTATTTGCGCGTGGTCGGGGTATCCGCCTGCACGAATGGTTCGAATACTTTTTCCAGCTGCGCGGGAGTCATGCCGATGCCGGTATCGCTCACTCGGAACATTACACCGTCTTGGCCATCGCGCTCAGCGCGTTCGACATGCAGCGTGATCCGGCCGGCTTCGGTAAATTTGCATGCGTTGCCGATCAGGTTGAACAGGGTTTGCCGCAGCTTGGTGACGTCCGCTTGCATTTCCCCGAGGGCTTCATCGCACTCGACGATGAATTGGTTGTGATTCTTGGCTGCCAGCGACTGGATGGTCGCCGTCACATCCTCCGCCAGCGTCCTAATGCTGAATGGCTCGATATGCAAATCCATGCGGCCGGCTTCGATTTTGGTTAAATCCAGAATTTCGTTGATCAAGGACAGGAGATGCTTGCCGGCACCTTGGATTTTTTTTAGGTCCGCCACCACCCCTTGCTGGCCCGCGGCCTGCGCATCTTCTTCGAGCATCTCGCTGTAACCGATAATAGCGTTGAGTGGCGTGCGCAATTCGTGGCTCATATTGGCAAGGAACTGGCTCTTGGAACGATTGCGCGCCTCGGCTTGCAGTTTGTCCACCAAGGCTGCATGCGCTTTGATTTCGGCAAATTTTCGCTCGGTGATATCTTGCAGCACGCCAAATAGGCTACTGCTGTTGCGATTACCTTGCTCGTCATACGAAGGCTCCGCAAAGATGCTGACATGCCGCAGCGTGCCATCCGGGCGCTGTACGCGGAATTCACTCTCTACCGTGACGCCGTCTTGATCTGACATGTTAAAAGCATCATGGATGCGCGCGCGATCTTCGGGATGAATCGCAGTTATTACGCGTGCATAAGTGACGCGAAAATCTTCAGAGAATCCAAAAATCTCATACAGTTCTTTCGACCAGATCACATCGCCGCTGCGCGGATAGTATTCCCACTCACCCATTTGCGCCACGCGCTGGGCGCGCCGCAGCCGCGTCTCACTGCGCCGCAGCGCTTGCTCCGACGCCACGCGCTCGGTGATATCCCGCACCACCATCACATACAAGCGCTCGCGATTGGCGCGCACCTCGTTGAAACTTCTTTCCAGCGGGAATTCGCCACCATCCTTGCGCACACCCATCGCTTGTTGCGTGCCGTTCCCGGCCGAGGTGCGCACCGCCTCGCATTCCGACAATTGCCCCAAACGCTGGGGGAATAATTTGCAAACAGACATCTCTCGCGCTTCGCTCGCGGAATAGCCAAAAATTCGCTCCGCTGCCGGATTGAAAGCGAGAATGCGCGCCTCCTCGTCCAGCATGATGATGCCTTCCAGCACATTATTCAGCACTGCTTCCGCACGTTCCATTTGATCGGACAACAAGCGCTCGTGGATTTCCTCGGCCAGCGTAACGCCTATCCAATGCACGCATAACTCGATCAACTCCAATTGGCTGCGCCCTATGTCGTTCGTCGATGTGGCGCCATAGCGCAGCAAGCTAAATGCGCCCATCCCCTCGTTGCCGATTGGCATAGGGATGCCGATATAGCACAAACGAGCGTCGCCCCCCTCGCCTGGCACGCGCTCACGCACCAGCGTTGCAGTCTCAACCACCCGCTCGGCGTAAAGCAGCCAATCATCTATGGAAGGCCGGCTGCGGGTCGAAAAGACCGCCGGCACTTGTAATAATCCATCCGCATCGCGAAAGCTCACGCAGGCGGCATCCAGATTCAAGCGCGTGCACAGCAGGCGCAATACTTCCTCGATACGCCGCGGCGCTTTCGCGCGAATTGAAATAATCTCGGCGAAGTGTGCCAGCCAGGCCTCACGCAGTGCGGCATCATTGAACATCTCGATGGTTTCGCGAATCTCGGGCGCGGCATCCTGTGTCGACACGGCGACGCCGGTGTACTCACCTCGCCGCAACTTGCCCGCCATCTCGGTGACCGCCATCAATGGCTGTAAGCCGTGGCGTAAGACCAGCGCAATCAAGAAGAACACTCCGATCAACACAAAACCGGTCAGGCCAGTCTGGCGCTGCAGACTGGACCAGAGTTGATTGGTAAAATCGTTATGGGAAAACCAAAGCGTCAGCGTGCCATAGTCTTGCCCGCCGATTTCTACTTTGCGCGCAGTCGGCCGATCGGGGAGATCAAGCCATGAGCGGAACCATGCGGGATAACTGGCATCAGTTTGCGGACTGGTGGCAATGAGCGCATTGCCATCGCGATCCGTGTAGTTGATCTCCAGCACGTGTCGGTGGGTCGCGCCCGCGCGCAATACTTGATCAATGGCGGTGTAATCGCCAATCACAGCTTGCTCGGCCACTGAGCTTTTCAGCGAATCCAAAAACCATTTTGACTCGTCGGCAATACTCGTGCGATAAACAATTATTTGTGAATTCAGAAAGAGAAACACCCCCCAAGGGTAGGCAATCGCCAGCACAAGCCCGATGGTGGCCAGAATCCTCCCCAGCAAACTCCATTGGCGAAGCAGTGCGAAGCGTGCCATGCGCTAGCCTTTCAACACCGACTTGCGGTAAAACTCACGGTAATTGTCGTAATCCTTATCGGATGCGGAAATGAATCCGACTGGCTGATTGAGTTTCAATAATTGTGCGCCTTGCTCCAGGATTTTTTTACCTTCTGGGTCAGTGAGCGTGCCAAGCAAGGCTTGCTGCACAGCGCGCGCATCTGGTTCCGGCACCGAAGGGCTCACCATGATCGG